>CAMLNW010000142.1 GCA_946481495.1 uncultured Actinomycetes bacterium | reverse complement strand
AAGAGGTTGACACTGCCCGGGACGAGGAGAACAATCGTCTTGCGGGAGACGCACAACAGGCACAGCCACATACAGATAGACCGAGGGAGGTCTCCCATGACCAGTACCACTTGGCGCGCGCTGATCCTCAGCGTCCTCCTTGCGCTGAGCGGTGGAGCTCTCATCGCCTGCGGCGATGACGACGACAGCGGCTCCTCCGGCGGGTCCAGCAGCTCAGGTGGAGGTAGCGGCTCGATAGCCCTGCTGCTGCCGGAGTCGAAGACCGCACGCTATGAGTCCCAGGACAGGCCGAACTTCGAGAAGAAGCTCAACCAGCTCTGTCCGGACTGCGACTTGATCTACTCGAACGCCGATCAGGACGCGGCGAAGCAGCAGCAGCAGGCCGAGGCAGCGATCACCAAGGGCGCCGACGTACTGGTGCTCGATCCCGTCGACGCGGCGTCGGCAGGCTCGATCGTCTCCCGCGCCAATCAGTCCGACATCCCGGTCATCAGCTACGACCGCCTGATCACCGACGCTGACGTCGACTACTACGTGTCGTTCGACAACGAGCAGGTCGGCAAGCTGCAGGCGAACAGCCTGGTCGACAAGCTCGAGTCCGACGGCAACGGCGACGGGACGATCGTGATGATCAACGGCGCCCCGACCGACAACAACGCGAAGCTCTTCAAGCAGGGCGCGCACAGCGTCTTCGACAAGAGCGACCTGAAGATCGGCAAGGAGTACGACACTCCCGACTGGAGCCCGGACAAGGCCCAGCAGGAGATGGAGCAGGCGATCACCGCGCTCGGCAAGAACGGGTTCGTCGGCGTGTATGCGGCCAATGACGGCACGGCGGGCGGCGCGATCGCCGCTATGAAGTCAGCCGGAGTCGATCCCAACCAGCGTCCGACGACAGGACAGGACGCCGAGCTCGCCGCGATCCAGCGGATCCTGGCTGGTGAGCAGTACATGACGGTCTACAAGGCGATCAAGGCCGAGGCCAACGCAGCCGCCGAGCTGGCGGTCGCACTGGCCAACGGCGACGACCCGCCGAGCGGGCTGGTCAACGGTGAGATCGACAACGGCCAGAAGAAGGTCCCGTCGGTGCTGCTCACCCCGGTCGCGGTGACCAAGGACAACATCCAGGACACGATCATCAAGGACGATTTCTGGACGGTGAAGCAGATCTGCACTCCGCAGTACGCGGCGGCGTGCAAGCAGGCAGGTATCCAGTGAGCAATGGAGCGCCTGTGCTGGCGCTGGAGAAGGTCAGCAAGAGCTTCGGCGCGGTGCAGGCGCTCCAGGACGTCGACTTCGAGGTGCGGCCAGGTGAGGTGGTCGCCCTCGTCGGCGACAACGGGGCCGGGAAGTCAACGCTGGTGAAGGCGATCGCCGGCATCCACTCGATCGACGACGGCCGGATCCTCTTCGAGGGTCAGCCGGTCAAGGTCTCGCGGCCGACCGATGCGGTCGGCCTCGGGATCGCGACCGTCTACCAGGATCTCGCGCTCTGCGACAACCTCGACGTCGTCGAGAACCTGTTCCTCGGCCGCGAGGAGCGCGGCGGCGGAATCGCGAGCGTCACCCGTCAGCTCGACGAGACGTCGATGGAGCGTCAGGCGCACGAGCTGCTCGACAACCTCGCGGTGACGATCACCGACGTCCGCTCGGAGGTCGGCACGATGTCCGGCGGTCAGCGCCAGCAGGTGGCGATCGCCCGCTCGCTGCTCGGCGAGCCCAAGGTCGTGATGCTCGACGAGCCGACGGCGGCGCTCGGCGTGCGCCAGACCGCGCAGGTGCTGGCGTTGATCAAGCGGCTGCGCGAGCAGGGCCACGGTGTGGTCGTGATCAGCCACAACCTCGCCGACGTCTTCGAGGTCGCCGACCGGATCGTCGTGCTGCGGCTCGGACGACTGGCGGCTGTCTACGACGCGAAGGAGACGAGCAACGAGGAGGTGGTCGGCGCGATCACCGGCGCTAGCGACCCGACCACCGGCGACCTCGGACCCGCGGTGAGCGACGTGATGGACGCCGCCAGGCGCCGCGATGCGCCACCCGGCGAGACACCGGACGGCGAGCCCACCGAGCGCGAGAGCGGAGGTGCGTCATGACCGCGGAGGCGACAACAGCCGAGCCGGCGCCGAGCGGCGGAGGCGATCACGACGAGAAGCCGATGAAGGGCTTCGCCCGGCGCTTCATCGAGGGCGATCTCGGCGAGCTGCGCGTGCTGATCGTGCTGGCGGTCATCTGGGCGATCTTCCAGAGCCAGGAGGACCGCTTCCTCAGCGCAACCAATCTGACCAACCTGCTGCTGCAGATCACGGCGATCGGGCTCGTCTCGGTCGGTGTCGTTCTGGTCTTGCTGCTCGGCGAGATCGACTTGTCGGTCGGCGCCGTCAGCGGGCTGTGCGCCGCGGTCATGGCCGTCTTGAGCGTCAAGCACGGTTGGTCTCCGTATCTCGCGATAGCTGCCGCGGTTTTGGTCGGCACCGCGATCGGGTGCTTCCAGGGATCGGTGTTCACCCAGTTCGGGGTGCCGTCATTCGTCGTCACGCTCGCCGGGTTGCTTGCATGGCAAGGCGCGCAGCTGGAGGTACTCGGGACGACGGGCACGATCAACATCACCGACCCGAAGATCACCGGGCTGACGAGCACGTTCTACGAGGGCGCGACCGGCTGGGCGATCGCGATCGTCGGGATCGCCATCTACGCCGCGGTATCGCTGCTCACCTGGCGGCGCAAGTCGGCCGCCGGGCTGCGCGTACAACCACTCGGTGCGCTCGTTCTGCGCCTGGCGCTCGCCACGGTGGCGATCCTCATAGCGGTTGCCGTCCTCAACGACGATCGCGGCGTCCCGCTCGCCGCGCTGATCCTCGTCGGCTTCGTGATCCTGTTCCAGTACATCACCACGAAGACGACCTTCGGCCGTCACATCTTCGCGGTCGGCGGCAACGACGAGGCCTCCCGACGCGCCGGAATCAAGGTCAAGCGAATCCGCGTCGTGGTCTTCATGATCGCCTCGTCGATGGCAGCGATCGGCGGCATAATGGCCGCCTCGCGACTGCTAGCGGTCAACCAGTCCTCGGGCGCCGGCGACTTCCTGCTACTGGCGATCGCCGGACCGGTCATCGCCGGCACCAGCCTCTTCGGCGGCCGCGGCTCCGTCTGGACCGCGCTGCTGGGCGCGCTGGTGATCGGCTCGATCTCCAACGGCATGGACCTGCTCGCGCTCGAGTCCTCAGTCAAGTTCATGGTCACCGGCGCGGTGTTGCTGATCGCGGTGATCATCGACGCGCTGGCGCGCAACAGGAGGCAGGCGACGGGAAGGGTCTGACCGAGCTTCGGGCGGTGGTTGAGCAGGCCGGGTCCCACGCCAACCCCCCGGGGACCCGGCCTCCTCATCCCCCGCCGGCTCGCCTGGCGGCGTCATCGGCCCCTCGCGTGCTGGCGCACGCCACGGGGCCTGCTTCCTTGCCAGCCGAGCCGGACCTAGGCAGCCGGGACCGGCTCGACGTCACCGCGCCGCGCGGCCTCAGCGTGCTCGCGACTGTCGCGTGAGGAGATCAGCACGGCGGCGAGGATCGCACCGAGGACCGCGAAGCCGGCGCAGACCAGGAACGCGTCCTGGAAGCCCTCGGTCAGCGCGACGAGGCGGTTGGTCTCGCCGGAGGCGAAGGCGTCCGCGGTCGTCGAGTTCGCGACCGTCGCGGCGATCGCGAGCCCGAGCGCGCCACCGACCTGCTGCGACGTGTTGATCAGGCCCGAGGCGAGCCCAGCCTCGTCGGGACGGGTACCGGTGACCGCGGCGATCGTCACCGGGACGAACGCGAAGCCGAGCCCGACCGCGACGATCATCGACGGGAACAGCACGTCGCCGAGGTAGGTGCCGTTCGGCGCCGAGACCTGCGAGAACCAGAGCAGCCCGACCGAGATCAGCAGCATGCCGGTGATCAACGTCGGCTTGAAGCCGACGCGCGTCACGAGCTGCGACGCCCCACCGGCGCTGAGGATGATCAGGATGCTCAGCGGCACGTAGGAGAGCCCGGCCTTGAGCGGCTCGTAGCCGAGCACCTGCTGCAGGTAGAGAGAGATGAAGAAGAACATCGAGAACAGCGACATGCCAACGAGCAGCCCGACGATGTTCGCGCCGGTCAGTGTGCGCAGGCGGAAGATCGTGAACGGCATCAGCGGGGATTTCGAGCGCGACTCGATCGCGATGAAGACAACCAGCAGCGCCAGTGCGCCGGCGAGGATCAGCAGCGTCTCGGACGAGCCCCAACCCGCATCGACGGTGTTGACGAGGCCGTAGACGAGCAGCGCCAGGCCCGCGGTCACCGACACCGCACCCGGGACATCGAACGACGTCGCGTCCGGGTGGCGGCTCTCCATCAGCAGCCGCGGCGCCAGGAAGGCGACGATCGCCGCGATCGGCACGTTGACCAGCAGCACCCACTCCCAGCCGAGGTACTCGGTCAGCACGCCGCCGAGCAGCACGCCCGCCGCGCCACCGGCACCGGCGACCGCGCCCCAGACCCCGAGCGCCTTATTGCGCTCTGCGCCCTCGGCGAAGGTCGTGGTGACGATCGAGAGCGCCGCCGGCGAGATGATCGCGGCGCCGAGTCCCTGCACCGCGCGGGCGGCGATCAGCTGCGCCTCGCTGCCGGCGAGACCGCCGGCCAGCGAAGCCACGCCGAACAGCAGCGCACCGACGATGAACATCCGCCGGCGGCCGAGCAGGTCGGCGAGCCGGCCGCCGAGCAGCAGGAAGCCGCCGAAGGTCAATGTGTAGGCGTTGACGACCCACGACAGGTTCTGCTGCGAGAAGTCGAGATCGCGCCCGATCGAGGGCAGCGCCACGTTGACGATCGACGCGTCGAGCACGACGATGAACTGGGTCGCGGCCAGCAGCAGTAGGGCGAGGCCCTTCGAGCGGCCGTTCTCGAGCGTCGTCATGGTCGTCGGTCTCCTAAGACGGGGGCAGGCGCAAGTCCGGCGAGCTTACTAAAGGTGAGCAGGGATGGTCAGGCGCGCCGATTGGAGCTAGTGTCGCCCCAGCCTATGGAGCGTACGCTTTCGATCCTCTCACCACCGCGAGCGCTGCCAAGCGTGACGGCGCGGCCACACGGGCTGCTCGAGGCGCCTCGGCCCGGCGGCGGCGACTCGATCCTGTACAGCGACGTTCTCAGCGGCGGCGTCTACCGCGTCCCTGTAGACGGCAACCGCGAGCCAGAGACGGTGGTGCCGAAACGACGCGGCATCGGCGGCATGGTGACCCACACCAATGGCGGGATCGTCGTCACCGGACGCACCGTGGTACACGTCGACGGCGACCTCCAGCGCGAGCTGCTGTCGCTCGACGGCGTAGCGGGATTCAACGACGTCACGACCGACCCCGCCGGATGCGTGCTGGCGGGCGCGCTGCGCTTCCAGCCCTTCGCCGGTGAGGACCCGGTCCCGACCGAGGTCTGGCGGATCACCGCGCCAGGCGTAGCCGAAATCGCCGCCGAGGGCATCGACTGGCCGAACGGGATCGCGCTCACCCCCGACGGCAGCTCGCTGTACGTCTCCGACACCGCCAACGGCGTCGTGTGCGTCTTCAGGTCTGGCAGTACCAGGGGCGACGTCTTCACGCGGCCGTCGACCGGCACCGTCGACGGGCTCGCGCTCGACGAGGAGGGCGGCGTCTGGGTCGCGCTCGGCGACGGCGGCATCGCCCGCTTCGACGGAAACGGCGAGCTCGACGGCTTCGCCGACGTGCCCTCGGCCTTCGTGTCGAGCCTCTGCTTCGGCGGTCGCGACCGCCGCGACGTCTTCATCACGACCGCCGACAACCCGCTCGACCCGGAGAAGGGCGGCACCGTCTTCCACGCGCGCGCCGAGGTGGCGGGCGTCGAGGTCGGCGCGGCGAGGATCTGACGGGACGGCGATGAGCGAGCGCGACGGCATCGAGGCGCTGACCGCGGCGATCGAGCGCTACAACGCGGCCTGGAACGCCCACGACGTCGACGCGGCGATGGCGCTGCACGCGCCCGACATGGTCTTCCAGAACCACACCGCCGGCGAGACCGCGGAGGGTGAGGCGGTCCGCGAGCACATCGCCCAGATCTTCGCCGCGTGGCCCGACATCGAGTTCGCGACGCGACGACTCTACGTGCGCGACGGCCTCGTGGTCCAGGAGTGGACCGCGATCGCCACGCACACCAGCACCTTGCGCCGCGGCGACATCGAGGCGCCGCCGAGCGGCCGCAAGATCCGTTGGGACGGCCTCGACGTAATCCCCTTCGAGGACGGCCTGATCAAGCGCAAGGACGTCTACTCAGACTCCGTCTCGATCCTGCGCCAGGTCGGCCTGCTCGACTGACTCGGCCGGCGAGGCCATAGGCTGCCGCCCCTATGGGAGATCTCAGCGGCAGAACAGTGTTCATGTCCGGCGGCAGCCGGGGAATCGGCCTCGCGATCGCGAAGCGACTCGCCAGCGAGGGCGCCAACGTCGCCTTCGTCGCCAAGACCGACCAGCCGCACCCGAAGCTGCCCGGCACGATCCACACCGCCGCCGCCGAGATCGAGGAGGCCGGCGGCAACGCGCTGCCGATCCTCGGCGACGTGCGTGACGAGGCCCAGGTCGCGGCTGCCGTCGAGCAGGCCGTCGAGCGGTTCGGCGGAATCGACATCTGCGTCAACAACGCCTCGGCGATCAACCTCGCCCCGATGCGCGACCTGCCGCCCAAGCGCTACGACCTGATGCTCGACATCAACGTCCGCGGCACATTCGTCGTTACCCAGGCCTGCCTCCCTCACCTGCGCGAGTCCGACCACGCCCACGTGCTGACGCTCAGCCCGCCGCTGTCGCTCGACCCGCGCTGGCTGAAGGGCCACTCTGCCTACACGGTGTCGAAGTTCGGCATGTCGATGATTACCCTCGGCGTCGCCGCCGACGAGCCATCGATCGCCGCCAACTGCCTCTGGCCGCGCACGATCATCGCCACCGCCGCCGTCCAGAAC
>CAMLNW010000141.1 GCA_946481495.1 uncultured Actinomycetes bacterium | reverse complement strand
GCCCTTGCGCGTGTCGCCGTAGAGCGTGAACTGGCTGACGCACAGAACCTCGCCACCGGTGTCGGCGACCGACCGGTTCATCCGTCCTTCGCCATCGGGGAACACCCGCAGCGCGAGCAGCTTCTCGGCGATCCGGTCGGCCTGTCGCTCGCTGTCGTCGCGGTGCACGCCAAGCAGCACGAGCAGTCCCGCGCCGATCTCCCCGACCACCTCGCCGTCGACCGTCACCGACGCCTCGCTGACCCGCTGCACCACCGCTCGCACGGCGCAAGCCTAGTCAGCGCCGAGGATTCGGCAGACGCGTAGATCGACCCGTGGCGTGGCGGTTGCTAGGAAGGGCACGCCCTCGGCATCGAGCAGCGCGCGTTGGCGCTCGCCCTGGGCTAGCGAGCCGTCAGCGCGGACGACGCGCCACCAGGGCAGCTCCGCGTCAGTGTCGCGCAGGACCGCGCCGGTGAAACGCGGAGCCCCGGGGCTGATGTCGCCGTAGGTGCGGACGAAGCCCTCGGGGATCGCCTGGACCGCTTCGATGACGCGCAAGTGGGCTGTGGTGTCGGGGGCTTGGCGGGCCACGGGGTTCCCGCGGATCGTTTCAGGCAGGATGTGGGCATGCCCACTCCTCCCAGCGGACGCAGCGTCAAGATCGACCAGGACGAGCGCGGGGGCTGGTCCTCCGACCGCCCGCGCCGCGACGGGGCGCCGCCGCGGCCGGCCGACCTGTCGGTGCGTTGCCGCGTGTTGCGCCCGATCGATCAGCTGCGCTACTCGCCCGGCAGCCTGGTGGTCGTCGTCGCGCCCGTAGTCGAGGAGGGCGAGCGGTTCGCCGAGCGGCTGATCGAGGAGCGCGGCGCGCTGTTGTCACCCGGCAAGGTGCGCGGTCTACTCGCTGGCCGGGTTGCCGACGACGAGATCGATGCGCGCGCCGCCGAGCTGTTGCACGCCGCTGCGCTGAAGCGGATCGAGGCACGCGAGAGCGTCGTGGTGGTTACGAGTGACCTGTCACCAGCGGAGCGCGAGCGCTATGTCCGCCCGGCAGCTACCCAGAAGCGTCCATGCCATCTGATCCTCGTCGAGCCGGCTCGTGACCAGATCGACGAGGATGATCGTCCGGCGCTCAACAAGCTGCGCACGGCGCTCGACGCCGGCAATCTTGGGGCGGAGGGCTTCAACACCGCGTTGCGACTGGGACCGGGCTCGGTCGGCGACGTCAAGCGGATCGTCTTCAGGCCGCCGCCGAAGGACGATTAGCGCCTGCGCAAGGCATCTTCACGGCATTTTCACGGTGTTTGCGGGTTCGCGCATCGGTTGCTTGCGATAACTGATGCAAGCAACCCAAGCGTGTGCAATACTTCTAAGCGATCCCTAGGGATCAGCGCCCCCGGCCGCTCCCTCCAATTGCGGTCGGGGGCTTTTACGTTCTCGGACGTAGAAGCTCCCGCAAATCGACACAGATTCGCGAGACGCTCCGCCGGACGTGCGATGCTCCAGAGGTACGTCCCTGTACTTCTCGCGATGGGAGCGGTCATGTCTATGAGGCGGGCTGGAGCGGAGTTCCTTGGGACCTTCGTATTGGTCTTCGGAGGTGTAGGCGCGGCGGTGATCGCCGGTGAGCAGATCGGGTTCTTGGGCATTGCGTTCGCCTTCGGCCTATCGCTGTTGGCGATGGCCTATGCGATCGGCCCGGTGTCGGGTTGTCACATCAACCCGGCGGTGACGATCGGCCTGTTGGTATCGGGCCGGATCGACATCGGCGAGTCTGTCCGTTACTGGGCCGCGCAGATCCTTGGGGCGATCGCCGCGGCCGGTCTGCTGCTGGCGATCGTGTCGGCGCGCAAGGCGGGCTATGACGCCGGCGTCGAGGGGCTCGGAGCCAACGGCTACGGCGCCCACTCGCCGGATGGTTACCCATGGGGCGCGGTGTTCGCGGCGGAGATCCTGCTGACCGCGTTCCTCGTGTTCACGGTGCTCGCGTCGACCGATCGGATCGCCAGCGTCGCCTTCGCCGGCATTCCGATCGGCCTGGTCCTCGTGCTGATCCATCTGGTCGGGATACCGATCGACAACACGTCGGTCAACCCGGCGCGCAGCATCGGCCCGGCGCTGTTCGTCGGCGATTGGGCGATCGAGCAGTTGTGGCTGTTCATAGTCGCGCCGCTCGTCGGCGGCATCCTCGCGGCGGTGGTTCACCGCTTCCTGTTCTCAGGGACCCCGCCGGTCGACCTCGAGGAGTCGGCGGTCGCCGCGCAGTAGTCGTTTCGCGCCTCGCGAAGGGTTCTTGGGGCTTCGACCCCAAGGATCCTTCGGCGGCGCGTCAGTTGAGAGCCGCGAGCGCCAGAGGGACGATGGCGTCGGCGCCTGACTTGCGCAGCTGACCGCCGACCATCGCCATCGTCCAGCCGGACAGGCGGCGGTCGTCGATCAGCAGGCCGATCCCTGGGGGCGGCGCGGTTGCGATCCTGAACGCGCCGCGCACGTTCGCCGCTTGCTGAACGGCGTTCGCCATGTCGCGTTGCGGCGGCCGGTCGCCGGTGCGCTCGATCAGTGCGACGTAGGGGACCCCAAGCTCGGCGCCTACCTGCTCCGCGAGGCGCTCGAGTACGCCGCCGGCGAGCCGGGCCGAGGGGATGAACGTCACCCAGCTAGGCCGCATTCCGGCGCCGCGCACGATGTCGGCGAGCGCGACCGCGATCTCGTCGCTGAGCTGGCCGGCGGCCAGACCGCGCTCGATCGCCGGCCACCAGCCACCGTCGCCGACCCGCGCCAGCGCCCAGCCGGCCTCGGTCCGCGCATCCTCGGAGATCTTGCGCATCGCGCCGGTCTCGGGGTCGGGCGCCATCTTCTTCGCGTCGAGCTCGATCGGCCGCGAGCGCAGATGGCGTTGCGCCAGCTCGACCAGGCCGGGGTCCGGCGGGGCCGCGAAGCGCGGCGCCGTGCAGACCGAGCAGCGACCGCAGTCGCGTGGATCGGGATCGTCGAGCTCCTCCTGGAGCACGCGCATCAGGCAGCGCCCGTCGGCGCCGTAGGCGGCCATCGCCTGCTGCTCGGAGCGGCGCAGGGCGGTCACCTGCTCGTAGCGCATCGCGTCGTAGGACCAATCGCTGCCGGCGACGAGCTGCCAGCTGCGTCCGTCGCGGCGCACGGCGCCCTCGACGTCGAGGATCTTCAGCATCGCCTCGAGCCGGCCCATGCCGAGGTTGACTACCGCCATTAGCTCGCGGGTGGTGCAGCCGCTGGCGGTCTCGAGCTCGGCGAGCACGGCCCGGACACGCTCCTTGGACGGGAACGCCTGCTCGATGAAGAAGTCCTGGATCTTGCGGTCCTCGCCGCCGCGCAGCAGCACGACGTCGGCGTGGTCGACACCGCGTCCGGCGCGACCGACCTGCTGGTAATAGGAGACGACCGAGCCAGGCGCCTGGAAGTGGACGACGAAGGTCAGGTCGGACTTGTCGTAGCCCATGCCGAGCGCGCTCGTCGCGACGACCGCCTTGACCTCGTTGCGCAGCAGCCGCTCCTCGGTCGCGATCCGCTGCTCGGTGTCCTGCTCGCCGCTGTAGGCGAGCGCTGGCACGCCCTGCGCGGTTAGGAAGCTCGCGACCTGCTCGGCGTCGCGCTTGGTCAGCGTGTAGACGATCCCCGACCCCTCTAGCTGCGGAAGATTCTCGACCAGCCAGGCGAGCCGCTCGGCCGGTCGCGGCAAGTCGAGCGTCTCGAGCCGCAGGCTCGTCCGCGCCAGCGGGCCGCGGTAGGAGCGCAGGCCGGCGGTCGGCCCGGCCGCGCCGTCGCCTGGCGTGCTCCCGGCCGGCGCGAGCTGCTCCATGACGTCGGCCACGACCCGGTCGTTCGCCGTGGCGGTCGTCCCAAGCACCGCCACATCGGACCCCAGCGCGTCCAGCATGTCCTTGACGCGCCGGTAGTCGGGCCTGAAGTCGTGTCCCCAGTCGGAGATGCAGTGCGCCTCGTCGATCACCAGCAGCCCGACCGACGCCGCGAACAGCGGCAGCATGTCGTCGCGGAAGCGCGGGTTGTTCAGCCGCTCCGGGCTGATCAGCAGCAGGTCGACGCTCCCCTCCGCGAGCATCCGCCGCACGTCCTCCCACTCATCCCGGTTGGTGCTGTTGACCGTGTGCGCTCGTAACCCCAGCCGCTCCGCCGCCGCGATCTGGTTGCGCATCAGCGCCAGCAACGGGCTCACGATCAACGTTGGCCCCGCACCCGCCTCGCGCAACAGCGCCGTCGCCACGAAGTACACCGCCGACTTCCCCCAGCCCGTCCGCTGTACGCACAGCACCCGCGCCCGATCCTCGACAACATCCCGAATCGCCTCCAGCTGATCCGGCCTGAACTCCGCATCCGCGGCGCCGGTCAACGTGCGCAGCCGATCGAGAGCCGTGTCGGCGAACGCTTGAGGCGGGGCGGAGGAAGTCACCGAGCCATCGTGTCAGGCGCCGCAGCGGTTGTGGGCGATGCGCTGCGCGTGTGACGCGGCCGTCGCGATGCTGTATCTGTCACGGCCTCTGTCGTGCTTAGTGCTCAGCGATGCTCGTCTTACCTCCGGTGTTCGAATCCTGCCGGGGGCGCGCTAACATCGCTATCGGTTTGGCAGACCGGAGCCGATTGCGATCGGCACTGAGCTACGAGCGAAGCCCGCGCATCGCGCGGGCTTCGTGCTTCTAGGCAGGCTGTCGTCCGATCAGCTCGATCCGATATCCGTCCGGGTCGCGGACAAAGCAGATCAGTGAGCCGGTGGTGCGGCCGCCGGGGCGGTATGGGGGCTTCTCGGGCTCGATGCCGGACTGGGCGAGTCCGGCGAGCATGCCGTCTAGGTCGTCGACGAGCAGGGCGATGTGGTTGTAGCCGGTGCCGAGGTCGTAGGAGTCGACGCCGTGGTTGTAGGTCAGCTCGAGCACGGCGTCCTCATCGGGCAGGCCCATGAAGACGTTGATCGCCTCGTCGCCGATTGGCATCCGCCGCCGCTCCTCGAAGCCCAGCTTCTCGTAGAAGGCGACCGACCGATCGATGTCGCCGATCCGGTAGCAGGTGTGGAGAAAGGAGGCCATGGGCCGAGCCTAGCGAGCCGGTTGACAACCGCGGTCGCGGATAGCCTGGCGCGGTGGGCAGCTTCAGGCGGTCGGGGGTCTTCGGGCTGGTTGGCGTAGTCGTCGTGGCAGCGCTCGTCGCGGCGATTGCGTTGTCGATGGGCTCCGGTCAGGCGAACCCGAAGCCGGCACTCGCGCTGATCTTCGGCGTGATCGCGCTGTTCATGGTCACGTTCTTCGTCCTCCAGGCGCGCGACGTGTCGCGAGCAGCGGGAGAGACCGCGTCGGTCACGCCGCCTCGAGGCGAGATCGCCGACCCGACGACGCTCAGCGAGCCCGAGCTGTGGGCGGCGCTCGCCACCGGCCCGATCACCAGCGAGGCCGTCGAGGCGCGCAACGCCCAATGGGACACGGTGCGCAGCAGTATCCGAATCGGCTGGCTGATCACCCCGCTGATCTTCGCAGCGGTCGTCCCGATCTACCTCTTCGGGACCTTCATCCCGATCCTGATCGGCGCTCCGCTGATCGGCCTGATCGCGCTGTCGAAATCGTTCAGCCTGTTGCGCGGCGGCGGCGAGCCCGACTTCCTCGGCGCCGTCGTCCTGTCCGGCGAGCGCCACGGCCGCCAGGTCTCCGTCTGCTTCCCCGGCGGCGAGCTCCACACCCCCAGCGCCGTCACGATCGGCATCCCGCTGCCCGACTTCGACGTCGGCTTCAAGAACGGCCGCCTCCGCGCCGACCCCGGCAGCCCCGCCGGCATCGGCCGCTCCCTCAGCTCCCTGCCCAAGTCCAACCGCTGGAAGGGCGTCAAGGTCGAGGGCAGCCCCGACGGTCTGATCGTCTACCGCTCCTCCAGCTCCGCGGGCGATTGGCTCTGCGACCTCTGGCTAGCCGAGCGCATCGCTGCCGCGATCGGCTGAGCTACTTCGAGTACATCGCCTCGATCTCGCCGGCGTACTTGTCGACGACGACCGCGCGCTTGACCTTCAGCGTGGGTGTCAGCTCGCCCGTCTCCTGGGAGAGGTCATGCGCGAGGATCGTCAGCTTCTTGACCTGCTCGACCTGGGCGTACTTCTTGTTGACCTCGCCCATGTGACGCTCGAGCTCGGCCTTGACCTCGGGGCTCGTGGTGAGTGCGGCGAGGTCTGTCGGCAGGCCGTTCGCCTGCGCGTACTCCGGTGCCTCCTCGGGGTCGAGCGTGACCAGGGCAGTGAGGTAGGGGAGGCGGTCGCCGACCATCACGCACTGGCTGATGAGCGCGTGCTGCTTCATGTCGCCCTCGAAGTTCGCCGGGGTGATGTTCTTGCCGCCGGCGGTGATGATGATGTCCTTCTTGCGGCCGGTGATCTTGACGAAGCCCTCGCTGTCGACCTCGCCGAGGTCGCCGGTGTGCAGCCAGCCGTCGACGAGCGTCTCGCGCGTCGCGTCGTCCTTCTTGTGGTAGCCCTGGAAAATGTTCGGGCCAGCGACGCAGATCTCGCCGTCGTCGGCGATCTTCACTTCGACGCCCGGGAACGGCAGACCGACGGTGCCGAACTTGAAGTTGTCGGGCCGGTTGATCGACGCGGCGGTCGAGGTCTCGGTCATACCGTAGCCCTCGAGGATCAGCACGCCGGCGGCCCAGAAGAACTCGAGGATCTCCTGGCTGATCGGCGCGGCGCCGGTGACGCAGAGGCGGACGTTGCCGCCGAACAGGTTGCGGATCTTGTGCAGCGCGAGCTTGTCGGCGAGCGCGTACTGGCGCTCGAGCAGGAAGCCGGGCTTGCGGCCGGCGCGCTCGGCCTCGCGGTACTTGCGGCCGGTCGCGATCGACCAGTCGAGGATCTTCTTCTTGGCGCCCTCGGCGGCGGTCGCCTTGGTGTAAATCTTCTCGAAGATGCGCGGCACCGACGGCAGGTGGTGCGGGCGGACCTCGATCAGCTCGGGCACGATCTGCTTGGTGTCCCCGCCGAAGTAGGCGACCGCGGCG
>CAMLNW010000140.1 GCA_946481495.1 uncultured Actinomycetes bacterium | reverse complement strand
CGCCGACCTATCCCGAAATCGACTCGGAGCGCGAGGTCGTGCTCGAGGAGATCGCGATGTACGAGGACGAGCCGCAGGACAAGGTCCACGACGTGCTCTCGACGGCCGTCTTCGGCGATCACCCGCTCGGTAGGCCGATCATCGGCCGCGCCGACGTCGTGTCGTCGGTCCCGGTCCCTGAGATTGCGGCGTTCCATGACGAGCGCTACGTCGGCGGCAACCTCGTGCTCGCGGCTGCTGGCAACGTCGACCACGAGCGGCTCGTCGAGCTCGCCCAGGAGAAGCTGGACTGCGCCTCGCTGCCGGGCGCCGACGGACCCGCCGAGGCGGCCCCGACGGAGATCAGCCCGCGCCGCTGCTTCCACACCAAGGAGACCGAGCAGTACCACCTCTGCGTCGGCGGTCCCGGCATCGCACGCGGCGACGACCGCCGCTTCGCGCTGCGGATCCTCGACACCGTGCTCGGCGGCTCGACATCTTCGCGGCTGTTCCAGGAGGTGCGCGAGAAGCGCGGCCTCGCCTACTCGGTCTACTCCTACGCAAGCCAGTTCGTCGACAGCGGCCAGATCGGCATCTACGTCGGCACACGGCCAGACAACGTCGGCGAAGCGATGGAGATCATCGGCCGCGAGCTGACGCGCGTAACCGCCGACGGCATCACCGCCGAGGAGCTCGAGCGAGCGCGCGAGAACGTGAAGGGTCGTACGACGCTGTCGATGGAGTCGACACTCGCCCGGATGAACCGGCTCGGCAGCTCTGTCCTGATGGGAATCCCGGTACTGACCCTCGACGAGGTGCTCGCCGCGCTCGATGCAGTGACGCTTGACGACGTAGCGACGCTCGCCGCCGAGCTGTACGCCCCAGAGCGGCTGTCGGCCGCGGGAGTGGGGGCCAGCGAAGACGCTTTCCGCGCGGCGCTGGCGCCCGTCAATGAGGCGCTCGCGGCGTGATCAGGGTCGCAGTCTCCGGCGCCGCCGGGAAGATGGGCGAGGAAGTCTGCCGTGCGGTCGAGGGCGCCGACGACATGGAGCTCACCGGTCGCGCCGACCCGACGCTCGACACCACGCTCGCCGACGTCCTGCCCAACGCCGACGTCGTCGTCGACTTCACCCGGCCCGACACGGCGCTCGACAACGCCCGCCAGTGCCTCGAAGCGGGCGTCCACTGCGTGATGGGAACCACCGGCGCCGACTTCAACCAGCTCTCCGGCGTCGGTAGCGCCAACCTCTTCGTCGCCCCGAACTTCGCGATCGGCGCCGTCCTGATGATGGAGGCCGCCAAGCTGATCGCGCCCCACATGCCCGAGTGCGAGATCGTCGAGCTCCACCACGACCGCAAGCTCGACGCCCCCTCCGGCACCGCCGCACGCACCGCGGACTTGATCGCCGAAGCCGGCGGCAACGTCCACCAGCCGATCCACTCGATCCGCCTCCCAGGCCTAGTAGCCCACCAGGAGATCGTCTTCGGCGGCCTCGGCCAAACCCTCTCCATCCGCCACGACTCCATCTCCCGCGAGTCCTTCATGCCAGGTGTGCTCCTAGCCGTTCGCCGCGTGGGGCAGCTGCAGCAGTCGCCCGCCTTTGGGCTCGAGCAGTTCTTGTTCTAGGGATCGGGGGCGCGCTTCCCGCGGGTCCTGTCTCCGATTTTGGTTTGAGTGCTCGTTCCTGCGCCTCAAACGCAAAATGCGTCGCCACCCGCGGAGGCACAACGTTGGTCCCCGTACCATGCCCTCGGCGGATCGGAGCGGAGAGCGAATCCAGGGTCGAGACCGCTTTTCGCTCTTAGGGCGCGTTAGCGTTAGGCGCCTGGCGGTTGGGGCTAGTGCTCAGGCGTTTGTTTCCGCGGGTGGCGACGCATTTTGCGTCCGCGCGCGCAGGCGGATGTCGAGCGCGGAGCCCCTGCCGTCGATCAGCGTCAGCGCCCTACACCCTCGATCGCGCCAGGCACGGGGCGCAGTCGCCGACAGAAGCCGAAGCGTGTGGACCAAAATCGGAGACAGGACCCGCGGGCAGCCCCGCCAGAGCCCTAGCCTGAAGAACCGCGCCGCCTAGCGTTAAGCAGCGTCGGCCGCGTCCTTGCGGAGCGCGCGGGGGACGACGAAGCGGATTCCCGAACGCTCGTCGTCGATCGAGCAGGTCTTGTTGTCGATCAGCCCGATTCGCTTGGCGACCGGGACGATCTGCATCTGGTTGACGTAGCGCTCGTGGCCGCGCTTGCGGGTGATCACCCAGAGGTAGCCGGAGTCCTTGATCCGCGTGCGGTAGCGGACGAGGGTCTCCTTGGCCTCGTCGAGCGTCTCGACGAGGACGATCGCTCCGTCGAGCTCGCCGGCGCGGACGAGGCCGCGGCCGATAGCGGCTTTGACGCCGTCACGGAGGCCGGGACCGACATCGCCGATGACCTCGATCCGCTCGCCCTCCTTGACGCCAAGCTTCTGGACGGTTGTGCGGTGGCTGTAGTCGCGCTCAGGCATTTTCGACCGTCCATTGTGACATTTCCGACAGACGGTCTGACCAGTCTGCAAGCGGCATGCCGCTCGAAGGCGCGCACGGTAAGGTGGCCTGCGTGACGTTCTCGGGCATCCTCACCGCGATGGTGACGCCGTTCGACGCCGATGGGGCGCTGGCGGAAGAACCTACGGCGGAGCTCGTCCGCCATCTGCTGGCCAACGGCTCGGACGGGTTGGTCCTGACCGGCACGACCGGCGAGGCGTCGACGCTCAGCGACGACGAGAAGGCGCGTGTCTGGGACATCGGCGTCCAAGTCTCGCGCGCCGAGCGTCCCGGTGCGCCGGTGATCGCCGGAACCGGCTCGAACGACACCAGCCACGCCGTCGAGCTGACAGCGCGCGCGGCGGCGGCCGGGGCCGACGGCGTGCTCGTCGTGGCGCCGTATTACAACCGGCCCAACCGTCGTGGGCTGCTGGCCCACTACAGGGCGATCGCGAACTCGACCGACTTGCCGATCGTCGCTTACAACATCCCGCTGCGCTCGGGCGTGGACATGCCAAACGATCTGCTCGCCGAGCTCGGGCAGATCGAGAACATCGTCGCCGTCAAGCAGGCGCGCGCCGACGATCTGGCGCCGATCGACGGGCTCGACCTGCTCGCGGGCAACGACGACATGCTCGCCGCCGTGCTCGACATGGGGGGGACCGGCGGCATCCTCGTCGCCTCGCACCTGGTCGGCAGCGAGCTGCGCCGGATGATCGACGAGCCTCAGGAGCGCCATGCGATCGAGGCCGGTTTGATGCCGCTCTACGATGCGCTTTCCGTGGCACCGGCCTGTATCTCGACCAAGGCGGCCTTGAACCTGCTCGGCCACGACGTCGGCGGTGTACGCCTGCCGATGGTCGAAGCCTCTCCTGAGGAGCTCGCAACGATCCGCGCGGCCCTCGAGGCGCACGGCCTGGCGGAGAGGGTCTAGCCACTTGTCAGGGAAGCTGCGCGTCCTCCCGCTCGGCGGGCTGGGGGAGATCGGGAAGAACATGACGGTCCTCGAGTACGAGGGCAAGATCGTGATCGTCGACGTCGGACTGCGGTTCCCGGCGCCAGACCAGCTCGGCATCGACCTGGTGCTGCCGGACTTCGCCTACCTGCGCGATCGCGTCGACGACATCGAGGCGATCTTCATCACCCACGGCCACGAGGACCACATCGGGGCGCTGCCGTACGTGCTGCGTGAGCTCGACATCACGCCGCCGATCTACGGCGGCCCGCTGACGATGGCGATGGCCCGCTCGAAGCTCGACGAGCACAAGCTGAAGGACATCAATGTTGAGTACATGCGCCCGGGCGACGTCCGCGAGGCGGGTCCTTTCGAGGTCGAGGCGGTCAAGCTCGCACATTCGATCCCCGACATGTACGCCTACGCGCTGACCTGCGATCTGGGCACTGTCCTGCTCACCGGCGACTACAAGTTCGACCAGACTCCGGTCGACGGCGTGCCGGCCGACATCGCGCGACTCGCCGAATTGGGCAGCGAGGGCATCCTGCTGCTCTGCGGCGACTCGACCAACGCCGATCGCAGCGGCTGGTCGCTGTCGGAGTCGCTCGTCGGGCCGAAGCTCGAGGAGACCTTCGCGCGCTGCGACGGGCGAATCGTCGTCACTTCGTTCGCCTCGAACATCCACCGTGTCCAGCAGGTGGTGGACGCGGCGGAGCTGCTCGGCCGCAAGGTGGCGCTGGTCGGCCGCTCGATGCGCAAGAACGTCAACATCGGCAGCCAGCTCGGCCATATCCACATCCCCGAGGGGATGCTCGTCGAGCCGCGCGAGATCGAGGACTTCCCCGACCACAAGCTGATCATCCTCTCGACCGGCAGCCAGGGCGAGCCGCTGTCGGCGCTGCGCAGGATGGCCCATGGCGACCACCAGCACGTCAAGCTGCACGAGGGCGACACGGTCGTCTTCTCGGCGACGCCGGTGCCCGGCAACGAGCGGGCGGTCAACGACACGATCGACCGCCTGTTCCACATCGGCGCCGATGTCGTGACGCCGCGTGAGGCACCGATTCACGCCTCCGGGCACGGCTACGCGGAGGAGATCAAGCTGATGCTCAATCTCACCAACCCGCGCTACGTGATGCCGGTCCACGGCGACTACAAGCGGATCAAGCTCCACGGCGAGCTCGCGGAAGCGGTCGGGATCGATCCCGAGGCGATCTTCAGCGGCGACAACGGGCTGCCGCTCGAGATCGACGCCGACGGAGCATCGTTCGGCGAGCCGGAGCAGGCGGGCATGATCTTCGTCGACGGCGTCGACGTCGGCGACATCGAGGACGTCGCGCTGCGCGACCGCCGGATGCTCTCCGCCGACGGCATCTTCATCGTTGTGGCGACGGTTTCCGAGCAGAGCGGCCGCTCGGTCGCAGAGCCGGAGATCATCTTCCGCGGCGTGCCGTTCGTCGACGAGGAGGACCAGTTCATGGTCGATCTGCGTGGCGCCGTCATCGGCTCGCTCGCGCGCAGCGCCCAGGACGACCTGCGCGAGATCGACCTGATCCAGTCGCGCCTTCACGCCGACGTCGCGGCGTTCGTCTACAAGAAGCTCAAGCGCCGCCCGATGGTGCTGCCGGTCGTCGTAGAGGTCTAGCAGCGGCGCGATAGCCGGCGCCTGGCGCCGTCATCGGGGCCTCACGTGCGCTGCACGCTACGGCCCCTGCTTCCTTGCCAGGCTTGGCTCTCGCGCCGCTGGTCAGGGAATTCGGAAGAAGATTCCGTCAAGCGCGACATCGCCTGACGCGACGACATCGCCATCGGACTCGACCGTCGTCGTGCCGAAGTGGGCGTCGCCCGCCGGGCGGTAGCCAACGGGCAAGGTGAAAACGGTTCCGTTGCCGTCCACTGCGCTGCCTTGGAGCCAGACCATCCCCGCGAGCTTCCAGAACCCAGGCGCGAGGTCACTAGCGCCCGCGACGACATAGCCGGACTGGTAGTTCGGCTCGTCGGTGGTGCCGACGAGGTGCACCGGCTCTGCGGGGCGCGCGTATTGAGAGGCCGCGATGCCGCCGAGCGCCGCGGCGTCGGGGACCTGGCCGAGTTTGGCCATGTTGATGTTGTCGCCGGTGATGGTGCCCTTGGCGAGGTCGCGGCCCTTGAGCGTGCCGTTACGGATGTCGATGTCGCGGACGTCGTTGTTACGGATGTCGCGGGTGTAGACGCTGTTGTCGCGGACGTCCTTGCTGCGAATCGTGTTGTTCGCGATCTCACGACTGTCGATCGAATTGGTCGCAAGGCCATACGAGACGCCGCCGAGTGCGACGAAGAGGGCGATGCAAGCGATGACAAGGGCTGGCGAGGGGCGGAGGGCGGCGATTCGCTTCACGACTGGGCGGCTCCCTTGACGGTGGAGTGGCTGCTGTCGCCGTTCTGAACACGCTCCGGCGCCGTTTGGAGCGCCGCTGGCAGGCGAATCTCGAACAGCGCGCCGCCGCCGTCGG
The DNA here is from genome assembly GCA_946481495.1 of uncultured Actinomycetes bacterium. The sequence goes on along the minus strand of CAMLNW010000140.1, from coordinate 1,080 downwards.
CGTCGCGGACGGTCGCCGTGCCCCCGTGAGCCTCGGCGACGGCGCGCACGATCGCCAGGCCCAGGCCGGTCCCGCTGACCGACGAGCGGTCGCCGGCGCTGCGCGCGAAGCGCTCGAAGACGCGCTCGCGCCGGTCGGCCGGAACGCCCGGGCCGCGATCGGCGACTTCGAGCGTCAGGTCCTTGTCGCCGTTGCGCACCGAGACCACGACCGGCGTCCCCGACGGCGTGTGCAGGAACGCGTTCTCGACGAGGTTGAGGACCAGGCGGTGCAGGTCGTCGCGCGAGCCCTCGACGGTCACGCCGTCGCCGTCCGGCAGGTCGAGCGTCAGCGGATGCTCGCCACCGACCGAAACCGCCTCTCGCGCGGCCTCGCGGACGACTTCGGCGAGATCGAGCGGGCGCGGTTGCTCGCGGCGCCCGGCATCCGCGCGCGCAAGCAGCAGGAGATCCCCGACCAGCCGCCGCATCCGCTGCGACGAGCGCAGTGCCGAGTCGGCGATCTCGGTCGCGGCAGCGTTGTCGCGCGGTCCGCCGGGCTGGCCGAGCTCCTCCTGCAGCAGCTCGAGGTTGGCGAGGATGCTGGTCAGCGGAGTCCGCAGCTCGTGCGAAGCGTCGGCGACGAACTCGCGCTGGCGCTCCAGGCTCGCCTCGGTCTCGCTGCGGGCGGCAGCCAGCTCGGCGAGCATCTCGCTGAGCGTCGTCGACAGCTCGGCGACCTCGTCATTGGCGACCGGGCGCGGGAGCTCGGTGTGCGCGGGGTCGCGCGTGCGGGCGACCTCGCGCGCGGCCTTCGTCAATCCGGAGATCGGGCGCATCGCGCGCCGCGCGACCCAGAAGCCCGCGAGGAAGGCGAACAACGTGCCGATCAGGACGCCGAGGAAGAGGAAGAAACGGACGCGGTCGATCGTCGCGTGCAGGTTGTCGGTCGGCTTGCCGTACTGCAGTGCCGCGACCGTCCCGTCGAGTGCGCCTGGCGTCGACCGGAAGGTGTTGCCCGTGTCGAGCGAGCGCCCGAACAGCGGTCGTGACACGACGCGGTACCGCCCGAAGTCGCGGATGCCCTCATAGAGCGGGCCGA
>CAMLNW010000139.1 GCA_946481495.1 uncultured Actinomycetes bacterium | reverse complement strand
CCCGGGCGCAGCGCCTGCAGCGCCGGTCCGAGATTGGCGGCCAGGGCGTCGACGCCCTGTAGCGTCGAGGCCGTCTGGTCGAGCGTCCCGGGGAGCTCGCGCAGCGCCGCGCGCAGGCTGGTGTCCTGGCGCGCGATCGCCGCGAAGTTCGCGTTCGCCGAGTCGACGAAGCCGGCGAGCTGGGTGTCCTTGTCGCCGAGCTCGTTGGCCAGCAGCTGGAAGTTGTGGACGACGCGCTGGAGGTTGCGGCGGCGGACGATCAGCCGCTTGGTGATCCGCTCGGTGTCGCGCGTCGTCGGCTCGAACCGCTTCAGCGTTTGGCGCAGGCGCGCCGGGCTGTTGCCGGCGAGCGCCTCGGCGCCCGAGTTGAGCAGGATGCGCAGGTAGTCGCGCGTGTCGCCGTCGAGCGAGGCGAGGATCTCATCGGGGTTGACGTCGGGCAGCGTGTTGTCGACCGGGACGCGACCCCCCTCCGGGATCTCCCCGGCAGCCGGCGTGCCGGGGTCGAGACTGAGGTACATGTCCTTCAGCCCGGTCTTCGGCCGCAGCAGGATCGTCGCGTCCTTGTAGATCGGTGCGTGCTCGCGCTTGATCTTCATCTCGACCAGCGCACGGCCGTCCTCGAGCCGCACGCTGCCGATGTCGCCGACCTCGACGCCGGCGATCGCGACCGTCTGCCCCTGGCCGGGGACGACCGCCTGCGAGGTCTGCAGCTCGGCGTCGACGGTGTAGAAGTCGGTCCCGACCAGCGGCACCCAGGCCGGCAGGTAGAAGCGTTGGTTGGACAGGATGTAGCCGCCGATCGCCAGCCCGACGATCACCAGGAAGACCAGCGCGGCCAGGGAGCGCGCGTGCTTGCGCAGCTGGACCATCATGGCCCGCCTCCCAGCCGCGTGTCGTTGAGGTTCGGGCGCTGCTGCTTGGCGCAGACAGCGGTCCGGTTGTACGGCGGACGCTGCGCGGGCCGCGCCGGCCGCGTGCCGAGCGGCGGAGCGACCGCGTTGCCGAACAGCGGCCCGACGCCGGGTAACGAGCCGGTCGAGACCGTCTGGGCGCCGCCGCCGGGCTGGAAGCGGGTGTAGGGCCCGTTGCCGTCGAAGTTCTGCGACTCGCCCGACAACCCGACGAGACCCTGGAAGAACTCCTTGTAGTTCTCCACCCCGGTGGTCAGCGGCGGGTCCTGGATCACGACGTCGCCGGTCGGCAGGATCGTGTTCAGCAGGCAGCGGTCGACGAGGTCGACCTGCGGCAGCAACTGAACGGTGCCGTCGGTCGCCTCGGCGAGATCGGCGGTCGCCGGTTTCAACACCTTGACGAGCCCCTGCAACTCGGGCGGCGAGACCAGCTTGCGCGTCTGACGGACCCAGGGGAACGCGGCGTCGATCGTCGCAGCGGTCTGGTTGACGCCCGGCAGGATCTCGCGGGCGAAGGCGCGCGTCGGCGGGAAGGCGGCGTTGAGGCTGTCGAGCGCCGGGTTGGCGGCGTCGAGCAGCTGTGGCAGCTCACGGATCGTCGCGCGCAGGTCGTCCTGCTCCGAGGCGAGCGCGCCGGTCGTGATGTTGAGGTTGGTGATCAGATCCTGCAGCTCGGCCTCGTGTCCCTCGAGCTCGCGCGACACGCGCGCTCCGCCGCGGATCAGCTTCGACAGGTCGTGCGGCTCGACGCCGAGCAGCGCCTGGTTGACGACGGCCAGCCCGCGCAGCGCCCCCGGCGCGTACTTCAGTGACTGGTTGCCTGCCTCCGCCGCCGTCTTGCCGCGCACCGCGGGGACCTGGGTCGCGTCCTCGGCGGCGGTCGGCTCGCCCGAGAGCGCCTCGCCATAGCCCCGTACGAGCGTCCGCAGATCGTCGCGCGCATTGCTCTTCAGCACGCCGAGCACCTGGTCGAGCTGGACCGGCGCTGCGGTCTGGGTGATCGGGATCGTGTCGCCCTCGTCGAGCTGCTCGCCCTCGGGCGTCCCGGGCTCGAGATCGACGAAGAAGTTGCCCTCGAGGAAGATCCGCGGCCGGATCTTCAGCCGGGCGTCGGAACGGATCGGCAGCGCCTCGTCGTCGAGCTCCATCGTCACGACCGTGGCGGTCGAGTCTTCGCTGGCCGCCTCGACCTTGGTCACCTTGCCGACGTCGACGCCGGCGATCCGCACCGGCGACCGCAGACCGACGTTGGCGGTATCCGCGAAGACCGCCTTCAGCTCGTATCCGGAGCGGAATGGGATGCCGTTGAAGGCGACGAACAGCCCGACGGCGACGACCGCCACCGTCAGCACGCCGGCGACGACCTTCGAGACGCCGCGACGGTTCCAGGGGTAGCCCTCCTTCATCGCGTGTCACCTCCCGTCGACGACAGCGACGGGCCGCTCTGGCCGCTCGTCACGGTCCCCTGGTTGCCGGGGACGTTGCCGATCCGCGTCTGGCCGACGACGAAGTCCTCGTTGCCGGCCTCGCACTCGCGCGTCTGGCCGGGCGCGGCGGTGTTCGGGAAGGGGTTCGAGTGAAGGTGGTTGTCGATGCCGGGCCCATTCGCGGGCGCGCTCGACGGGAAGCCCTCGGAGTTCGGCCCGACCGGCGTCGCGACGATGATGAAGCGCTGCCAGGTGCCGTTGGAGTCGCCCTCCGAGAGCAGGCTCGAGATGTTGCGGAACCACAGCGTTGGGTAGTTGCAGACGGTCTGTGCCGGCGTCAGGAACGCTACCGTCGGCTTCAGGACCTTGGTCGTGTCGCGCAGCCGGCGCACGCCGAGCGGCACCAGCGGGTCGTCGGCGAACTCGGCCAGTGCGTCGAAGACGCTCGCCAGCTGACGGTTCAGCGGCGGCGTCTTCGGCAGCGTGCGCGTTCCGATCTCGAGCGCGTCGGCGAGCACCGGCGCCGAGGTCGGCAGCGTGCGGAACCCTGGGCGCAGATCGCGGAACAGCGCAGTCGAGTTGCGCACGAACGGGCGCTGCTTCGGGAACTCGGCGGTGCCGACGGTAAACGTCTCCGGCGACTCGGAGATCGTCTCCTGGATGAACGGCCGCGCCACCCCGGCCAGCGCCGCGAAGGTCGTGTCGAGATTCGCGAACAGCGCCGCCTGGGTCTCGGCGACCGGCGCGACCTCGGCCGCAGTCGCCCCGAGCGCCCGGAACAGTCGGTCGAGTCGCGTGCGCGGGTCGGCGAGGTTCGCCATCACGGGCTCGATGTCGGTGACCAGTGGGCGCAGGCTCGCGATCGCCTCGTTGAGGTCCGGTCCACGCCCGGCGAAGCCAGTGCCGAAACCCTGCAGCGAAAGCTGGATCCCGCGCCGGGTGCGGGTGTCGAACATGTTGAGCAGCTCGTCGAGCTCGACCGGCGTCGGCGTCGCCTGGGTGACGGGAACGGTGGCACCCTCCTCGTAGCCGGCGCGCGAGCTGCCGGGCGTCAACGCGACGTACTTGAGTCCGAGCGCCGAGACCGGCCGCACCACGAACGTCGAGTCGATCGGCAGCGGGTCGAGGTCGTTGTCGAGCTTCATCTCGACTTGCGCCACGCTCTTGCCACCGGCGTCACGGACGGCGGTCACGTCGGTGACCGCTCCGACGCGGGCGCCGCCGATCCGCACCTCGTTGCCGGGCACGAGGTTGGCGGCGTTCGGCAGCCGCGCCCCGAGCTTGTAGGTCGGCACGAACGGCAGGCCCGAGTTCGCGTTGTAGGAGAGGAAGATCGCGACGAGAACGACCAGCAGCGTCACCGACCCGACGAGCACGGGGTTGGCGGCGAGTCCGTGACGGCGGCGATCGTTCATCGACCGTCTCCCAGCAGGTAATCGAGCAGCGGATCGGCGGCTCCGTCGAGCCCGGGCGACGGGCCGCCGGCGCCCTCGCGAATCCGGTTGACGTTCTGCTTGCCCTCAGCGATCTGCTCGGCCAGCGTCTGCACCGCGGGATCGCCGCCCGGGGGCACGCTGCCGGTCGTCGGACCGTTGTCCGTTCCCTTCGCGCCCAGCTTCGCCAGCTCGGCGAGCGCCGGCGCGAGGTCGTCGTCGGACGTGCTCGTCGCCCGCGTCTGGGTGAAGTTCGAGTTGCAGCCGCTCGCCGGCCGGATCGCGTAGAGCGCGCATAGATTGACGCTGAGTCCCGCGCGCAGGTAGTGGCCGATGCCGTCGAAGCCGTTGATCGCGAGCGTCTGGAAGAACAGGTAGTCGGCCAGCCGCTCGATCCCGCCGGTCTTGTCGAACGAGGCGGTGAACTTGTCGAGGTTCGTCGAGACCGGCTTGGCTTGACGGGCGAAGTCGCCGAGGTCCTGGATCAGCGGTCGCGTCTCGATCAGCGCCGGCCGGCCGGTCAACGTCGCCTGTCCGAGGCTGACCAGCGACGGCGTCGCCGCGCTCGAGAACGGGCCGATCTGCTCAATGATCCACGAGAGGTCGGGACCAGCGATCCGCATGTCGCGAGCGACTGGCGTGCCCTGGTCGGCAAAGCCCTCAAGGTCGGCCATCAGCGGGCGCAGCTGACGCAGGAAGCCCGGCAGCCGCTGGATGCCGAGCTCGATGTCGGCGCTGCGCTCGGCGGTCGCCTGGCCGGTCGCGTTGGCGTTGCGGATGAACCCGGCGACGCGCTTGCGCTCTCGCGCAAGCGGCGCCAGCGCAATGTCGGAGTCGCGCGCGAGATTGGCCAGCACGCGGTTCTGGCGGGCCAGGATCGCCAGCACGCGGTCGGTCTCGCGCAGTGCCGGGTTGGCGCGGCGGATCAACTCGTTGAGATCCTCGCCGCGACCGGCAAGACCGGCGCCCAGCTCATCGAGCAGGATCGTCAGCCGCTCCCGGAACGGCAGCCGCATGATGTCGTTGATCAGGTCGAGATCGACTGGCGAGCTCGTGTGGGAGAGCGGCAGCAGATGTTGCCCCTCGCCGTCGCCCTGCTCGATCTCCGGCAGCTCCGGCGAGCTGGAGTCGCCCGGATCGCACTCGACGTACTTCTCGCCGATCAGCGACTGCGGACGGATCGTGCAACGCGCGTCCTCATGGAACGGCGTGAAGCCGTCGTCGTCGATCGCCAGGACCGCGACGGCCTTGTTGTCGTCGGTCACGTCGAGCGACTCGATCGTCCCGACCGGCGCGCCGGCGACCTTGACCTCCTCGCCCGGGACCGCCGAGGAGACGTTGTCGAAGGTCGCGCGCACGCGGTAGCCGTCGTCATTGCCGCCGGCTGCGACGAGCACCAGCGCGAGCAGCACGAGCGCCGCGATCACCAGGGCTGTGACGAGCCGTCGCATCAGCCACCCGGAGGACTGGTCGAGGGATCGCAACCGGGAGCGGCGATCGGCGCCGAGCCGTCGGGCGCGGGCTGCATCGCCCCGCCGGGGCAACGGCGGTACTGCGACTTCTCGAAGCCGTCGAGCCGGTTCGCCGGCGTGACCGGCGTCAGCAGCCCGGTGACGTCGTTGACGCTGAACGGGCTGAACATCGGCTGGATCCGCGCGTAGTGGCCGTTCGCGTCGTAGGCGGCCGCAGCCTGACCGAACTTCGTGAACCAACCGGCGAGATCGGGCGTGTACTGGCGCAGCGTGTCAACGACGTTCGCCGAGCGGTTCATCGTCCGGATCGCCCGCGGGAAGACCGTGCTGGTGAGCTGCGCGAGCCGCGGCAGCTTGGCTGTCAGGTTGATCAGGTCGTTGTTCGGCCCCGGCTTGCGGATCAGGAGGCGCAGGTCACGGACCGTCGGCTCGGCGTCGGCGACCAGCGGGCGCACCTTGCGCAGGAACGGCGCCAGCTCGACCGTCGCCGGCTTGCTCGCCGCGACGAGCGGGTCGAGATCGTCGAGCGTCGAGCGCAGGTTGACGAAAGTCGTGTTCGCCTTGCGCAGCGTGCCCGGCAGCACCGCCAGCGCGCGCGACAGCGACGCGTTCTCGTCGCCGATCGCGGCCGCGGTCGTGTTCGCGTTGCCGACCAGGCTGGCGAGATCGCCGCGCCGCTGGGCGACGGCGCGCATGATCCGCGAGGTGTCGACCAGGAAGCGGTCGAAGACACCGTCGTCGTAGACGAGCTCACGAGTCAGGCGCGATGTCGAGCTGAGCGCCGGGCTGAGGTAGCGCAGCGCCTCGTTGGCCTGCTTCGAGCGACCGCCGTAGTAGATCGCCTGACCGGCGATCAGCTGCTGCAGGCCGCGGCGCGTCTTGGGATCGAAGGTGTTGAAGAGGTCGTCGAGATCGACCGGCGCGGTGGTCTCGTCGACACCGATCCGCCCACCGTCGGGAATCTCGGCGGCGTTGTTCGGACCGGGCTGTAACGCGACGAAGCGGTTGGCGATCCCCGACAGCGAAGGCGATCGGATCGTCGCGGTCGTGCCCTCGTGCAGCGGCGTGATCTCGTCGTCGTCGACCTTCAGCTCGACGACCGCCTGCGAGCGATCGTCGAGGCCGATCTTCTCGATCGTGCCGATCGGTCGCCCGCCGACCCGCACCTGATTTCCCTTCACGAGCTGGCCGGCGTTGTCGAAGACCGCCGTCACTCGGTAGCCGCCCCCGCCACCGAACATCAGCAGCACGACCAGGATCGCCGCCCCGATCAGAGCGGCGAGTGCGATGAAGCGCGCTGGACCAACCCCGCGATCTGCGGAATCGGTTGCTGGGGTGAGCTTCGCTCCCTCGCTGGTCAAATAACGGTCCCGGAAGATCGGCACCGCCCGCACTGGGCAGTATGACCTTCCTCCTACCCGTTTGCGCCAGTTCGCATTCAGGGAGACGCGCTATTACGCCCCTTGGGGCGAGGCATCACTCCATGCCGAGAGGTCCGCGAGCCTCACCGGAGAGGAACTGGCGGACGAACTGGTTCGGCGAGTTGAACAGCTCACTGGCCGGACCGGACTCGACGATGCGGCCCTTCCAGAGAACCGCGAGGTAATCGGCGACGCGACGTGCGCTCATGATGTCGTGGGTGATCACGACGTAGGCGCCGCCGTTCTCGGCGTGGACCTCCTGGATCAACTCGCAAAGCAGCGCGGTGCGGACCGGGTCGAGGCCGGAGTCCGGCTCGTCGAAGAGCACGATCTGCGGGTCGAGCACGAGCGCCCGCGCCAGGCCGGCGCGCTTGCGCATGCCGCCGGAGATCTCGCCAGGGAGCTTGGTCTCGGCGCCGATGAGGCCGACCAGGTCCATCTTCTCCATGACGATGTCGCGGATCTCGGACTCGGACTTC
>CAMLNW010000138.1 GCA_946481495.1 uncultured Actinomycetes bacterium | reverse complement strand
CGCGGCCGTAGCGGTCGCCGCGAGACCGGCGTCCTCCCAGCCTCGCGGTCGATGCCTCCATCGGTTGCTCCTCTAGAAGGTCTCCAGCGCCTTCTGGATGTCGTCATTCATGTCCGTTGCGGCCTCGTCCGGCGACTTGTCACCCTGCAACGCCGCATACACGTTCGTGTAGATCGCCTCGCTGATCTGTGGGTAGACCGGCGACACCGGACGCGGCTGGGCCTGCTCGACGGCATCGCGCAGCTCAGTGGAGAACGGCGCCGCCTTCTGGACCTTCGGGTTGTCGTAGACGCTGCTGACGACGGCCGGCAGCGACGCCTCGGTCGCCTGGATCACCTGCTGGTCCGGCTGGGTGGCGAACTCGATGAACGCCAGCGACCCCTCGGGGTTCTCGGAGTAGGCCGAGATCGCGAGGTTGTAGCCGCCCAGCACGCCAGCTCCGGGATTGCCCTCGTAGGACGGGAAGGTCGTGACCTGGAACTTGTCGGCGATCGGAGACTCCTTGGCGAGCGCGTATGCATACGGCCAGTTGCGCATGAAGGTCGCGCGGCCTGCCTCGAAGGCGCGGCGCGACTCCTCCTCCATGTAGGTCGTGACGGCCTTCGGGACCGCGCCGTCCTCGATCCCCGTGCGCATGAAGTCGAGCACGTTGCGGACCTCCTGGCTGTCCGCGGTCGCCTCGCTGCCGTCCTCGCTGACGACCGACCCGCCCGCGCTGTAGAGCAGCTCGAGGAAGTTGACGGTCAGTCCCTCGTAGCGGGCGCCCTGGTAGATGAAGCCGTCGTCCCGCTGGCCTTGCTTGTAGATGTCCTCCCAGCTCTTCGGCGGCTGGTCGCCGGCCTGGTCGGTGCGCCAGTAGATGAACCCGGCATTGGTGTTGAACGGGAAGGCCCAGTACTTGTCCTGATACTTGGCCGTCTCGAGCGTCGAGGGGATGAACGCATCGGCCTTCGCCTCGACCGCGTCGGTCATGTCGAGCAGCCAGTTCTGAGCCGCGTACTCGGCGGTCCAAATCACGTCCATGCCCAGCACGTCGCACTGAGAGGACTTGGCGCGCAGCCGCTGGATCTGCAGCCGCCGCTGGTCGTCGGCGGACTCGGGCAGCTCGAGCAACTCGACGTTGGCGTTCGGATTCGCCTTGTTGAAGTTGTCGACGACCGTCGTGAACGCGCCGCTGGTGTCCTTGCCGATGCACCAGGTCACGTCGCCCTCGGCCTTCGCCTGGCCGACCTTCTCAGCGTTCGACGTTCCGCTACCGCCTCCGCTACCGCCGTCGTCGTCGCCGCAGCCCGCGAACGCCAGCAGGACCGCGGCGACCAGGATTGTCAGAACGCGCAGCCGGTTCATCGCACAACTCCTCTCGTAGCGCTACCTGCTCGCGCCTTACCCGCGCTGCGCGCGGTGAAACGGATTACCGCAAGCGCAGCGTGGCGCCGTTCTCGCGCAGCCAGCGCTCGTGCCTGCTGTAGTCAGGGCAGCGCTCGGCGAGCAACGCCCAGAAGCGCGGCGAGTGGTCGTGGATCTCGAGGTGGGCGACCTCGTGCTCGACGACGTAGTCGAGGATCTCGGGCGGCGCGAGCAGCAGCCGCCAGTTGAAGCTCATGCCGCCCTTCGACGAGCAGCTCGCCCAGCGGCTGCGCTGGCCGCGGATCTGGAGGCTGGAGTAGGACTGTTCGACGCGGGCGACGGCGACGTCGAGGCGGATCGCGACCTCGGTGCGAGCTTGGGCGCGGTACCAGCGCTCGAGTGCGGCCTCGACGGGGACAGGTCCCGGTTCCGCGACCGCTATGCGCAACTCCTCGCCGCGACGTGCCACATGCGAGCGCTGCCGCTCGGGCTCGACCACCACTCGTAGGCGCAAGCGCTCGCCGAGATACGGCACCTCACCCCCGTCCTCGAGCAGCGGTCGCGGCCGCTCGGCGTCGGCGGCGCGCATCCGCAGCAGCGTACGGTCGATCCAGGCCTGCTTCGATGCGACGAACGGCTCGACCTCAGCGAGCGAGAGCCGGCGAGGAACGACGACCTCGACTCCCTCGGCGGTCACCTGGATCCGCGCTCGGCGTGCACGATCGGAGCGGCGGACCGTGTAATCCAGCTCGGGCATCGGCACCAGGCTAGGCGCCCGGCCGGCGGCAGCTCTCAGCGGCGCACTAGACAGCCTGTTTCAAACGACAAACACCGTCGTACATCCGTCGAGGGAGGCATCTGCCAGGGACTCAAGTCCGCAGTTGTAAATGACGAAACAGGTCGAAACCGACGGCTCAGAAGGGACGCGGAGCCCTCCAGGAATCCGCGTTGAGCCCAAGGAGGGTTCAGTGATGCAGAACACAAGGACGAAGGTCCTGCGGACGCTTGGCGTGTTCGCAGTGTTGGCCGCTTTGGCCGCAACGGGCGTCTTCTCGGCTTTCTCGAGCCAGACGGACAACCCCGGCAACGTAGTCTCGGCGGGCACCGTGACACTCTCGGACAACGACGGCGGATCGGCGCTCTACAGCCTGACCGCGGCGAAGCCTGGCGACAGCACAGCATCGTGCATCCAGGTGAGCTACAGCGGCTCGCTCGCCGCGACGGTCAAGCTCTATACGCCGAGCTCGATCGGCGCGCTCGGCTCACAGGTCAACCTGCAGATCGAGCCGGGTACGCAGACGTCGCCGAGCTTCCCCTCGTGCAGCGGCTTTACGCCGGACTCCGGCGGCTCGCTGTTCAACGGGACGCTTGCCAGCTTCGCGGCGAGCCACAGCAGCTTCGCCAACGGGCTGGCAGACAACCCGGGCACGAGCGCGACCTCGTGGACGAACGGCAGCACGGTCGTCTACCGCGTCACGGCCACGCTGTCGGCGAGTGCGCTGGACAGCGCGCAGGGGCAGACCACAGGGTCGCACGTCCTGCGTTGGGAGGCACAGAACCAGTAGCGGTCGTTCGAACGGGGAATGACGCCATGCGGGTTCTTGCCTGGACTCTGGGGATCGCGATCGCCGCGCTGGTGGCTGCGATCGCCGGGCCGCTCGCCTTCGGCGCGCGGCCCTACACGGTCCTGACCGGGAGCATGGAGCCGGCAATCTCGCCTGGCGACGTGGTCGTAGCCGAGCGGATCGATCCGCCGGAAGCACGGGCGGGCGACATCATGATGTTCCGCGACCCGGCCGACCAGGAGCGGACGATCACCCACCGCGTGCGGCATGTCCGGCGCGTCGGCGACCACTTCTGGTTCGTCACGCGCGGCGACGCGAACAACCACGGCGAGCGCTGGCGGATCGCCGCCGACGGACAGCTCGGACGGGTGCTCTACGTGGTGCCGGCGGTCGGTCATGTCGCCGTCGTCGCGGGGCGGATCGGACCCGAGCTGCCGCTCACGATCGGCATCCTGCTGCTGGTCGCCAACGAGATGTGGCTGATCTGGCGGCCGCGGCGCGAGCCGCCGCCCACTGGAGAGATCGACCGTGCCGGCGCGTAGGTCGATAGCGCGTGGCTTCGCGCTCGCCATCTGCGCGGCACTGCTCGCACAGACGGTGGGCGTCGCACTCGCCGCGTTCGGGGGCCAAACGTCGAACGACGGCAACTCGATCAAGGCCGCCGACGACTTCCGCCCGCCGCTCGTCACAGATGTCGCGGTCGGCAAGACCGCCGGTAGCGCTACCGGATTCGTCAAGCAGGGCGGCGGCTACCACGTCTACGCCAACGTCAATGCCGATACGGGGAATCCGGCGAGTGGCATCGCGTCGGTGACCGCGGACGTCCGCAACTTGACGACCGGCGCCACCGCCGTGTCGCTCGTCGCGGGGACCTATTCCGCCGGCGGCGTGTCGTACGGCTACCGCAGCGCGACCGCCCTGACGGCGAACCCCGTCCTGACGGAGGGAGCGAAGAGCTTCACGGTCACCGCTACCGACGCCGCGGCGAACGCGAACAGCGCCAACGGCTCGGCGACCGTCGACAACACCGTCCCGCTCGCGGCCGACGTTCAGACGACCAACGCCGGCGCCGCGGGCCTGGCCGAGCAGGGCGACACCCTCCGGCTGACGTTCAGCGAGCCGATCGAGCCGCAATCGATCCAGACGGGCTGGGACGGGACGGCGACCAACATCGTCGTGCGACTGATTGACAACAGCCTGCTTGGGATCGGGCTCAACAACGACACGGTTCAGCTTTACGACCTAACCAATGCGACCGCGCTACCGCTGGGCGTCGTCGACCTCGGCCGGACCGACTACGCGAGCGGGCTGGTCGGCGGCACCGTCACCTACGGGGTCGGCGCGACGCCTTCGACGATGACGCTCGCCGGGAGCACGCTGACGGTGACACTCGGCACCTACGCGGCCCCCGGCGGCCTGACCCCGCCGGCGCGCACCACCGCCGCCGGCACCGGGACGATGGCGTGGACGCCAGTCGCAACCCCCTACGACCGCGCGCAGAACCAGCTCTCGACGACGGCGGCGACCGAGTCGGGCGCCGCGGACCGGGACTTCTGATGCGCACGCAACGACGTCCGTGGGGAGCGCGTGGGTGGGCGATGGCCGGCCTCGTTCCGCTTTGTGCGGTGGCAGCGGCAGCCATTGCGGCGCCGCCGCCCGGCGGCGGCAACCCCGCCGTGACCGTTGCCGCGCTCGACGGCAGCTTCAGCCAGACGAACTCTCGCGACGGGATGCCCGTGCTGACAGCGTCCGAGATCAGCCCAGGCGACCGGGTCGCCGGATCGGTGACGATCGCCAACAGCGGCACGCTCGGTGGGACGTTCTCGCTGTCGGCGCGCGACATCGTCGACACGCCCGGCCCCGGTGGCGGGATCCTGTCGGAGCGGCTGGCCCTCGCGGTGCGCGACGTCGCCGGCTCGGCGCTGACCTATGACGGCCCGCTGACCGGGGTCGACGCGATCCCGCTCGGCTACTTCGCGCCAGGCGACACCCACACTTACGAGGTCGCCACCTCGCTCCCCCACGGCGCCGGCGACAACGCCTACGCGGGCGCAGCGACGAGCGTGCGGCTCGTCTGGGACGCGGTCGAGGCCGAGCCCCCGGGCGGGACCACGCCGACGGTCGGAGACGACACGCCGCCGCTGCGCAGGCAAGCTCCCCCCGCTGGGGTACGAACGCCCTCCGGTCGCGAGCGCCCGTTACGCCTGCAGTTGCGCGTGCCACGCATCCAGCGGATGCGCCACGGGAAGCTTCGAGTCACGACACGCTGCAACCGGCCTTGCCGGGTCGTCGTCCACAGCAGCGTGCGGGTCGGCAGCCGGCGGATCGCGATCAGGGCCTGGCGCACCCGGCGCCTGCGAGCGGGCGCCATACGGCCGCACATACGTCTGCCGCGCAGCCTGCGTCCAGCGGCGCGTCGCGCCTTGGCCGAGCGTCGCCCGGTCGTCTTCCGGCTGACCGTGGGAGCGCGAGACCGTGCCGGGCGCCGGATCGCCGTCAGGCGCCTGCTCGTGCTGCACGCGGGCCGCCACGGACCCGGCGCGCGAGTCGTGACCCGACCGCTGGCGGGCGTCCGATGAGCGCCCACCGCGCCGGCTCAGAGAATCGTCGGAACTGCGCCGCCGTCGACGCTCCACGCGGCGCCGGCGACGTTCGACGCGCGCTCGGAGCAGAGGAAGGCGATCACGGCCGCGATCTCGTCCTCGGTGCCGATCCGGCCGAGCGGGACCTTGTCGCCAAGGCCGGCGATCACCTGCTCGCGGTCGACGCCCTGCTGGGCGGCGGTCTGGTCGGCGAGCCCGCCTTCGTCGAGCCACAGGCCGGTTCCGACGACGCCCGGCGCGACCGCGTTGACGAGCACGCCCTTGGGCGCGAAGGCGTCGGCGTAGGTACGCGACAGCGAGAGCTGGGCGGCCTTGGTGACGGAGTAGGCGGCGTTGCGCTGCGACGGCCGCTTGCCCGACGACGAGCAGACGTTGACGATCCGACCCCAGCTGGCGGCGGCCATCCGCGGGACGGCGGCGCGCATCAGCCGCATCGGCGCCATCACGTGCAGCTCCCACTGCTTCTGCCAGTCGCTGTCGCTGAGCTCATCGAGCGCGACCATCTTGGTCATCCCGGCGTTGTTGACGAGCGCGTCGACGCGACCGAAGCGCTGCTCGCAGGCGGCGATCACGCGCTCGCCGGCATCGGGCTCGGTGATGTCTGCGGCGAGGACCTCGACGCGCTCGCCGCACTGCGCCGCCGCCGCTACGAGCGCCTGCTCCGAGCGGCCGACGAGCAGCAGCTGCGCCCCCTCGGCGGCCAGCAGCTTCGCGGTCGCCAGGCCGATCCCGCGGCTGCCGCCGGTGATCACGCAGGCCCTGTCACGCAGTCCGAGATCCATGCCACACAAGTTTCCCAGCCCAATCCGAACACGGGCATCCATGTCAATCGAAGAACTGAGAGAGGGAGGGTCACATGACCCCGGTTAGGTTCATTCCAGCGCTGATCGTCACGGTGGCCTTGGTGGCCGTCGCGGCGCCATCCGCGTCGGCGAAGACCACACGTGTTGAGGGACATGTGATCGCTCCGCCGACGGCAAAGGGCAAGCGGACTTCGGTGCCGCTGCTGCTGACCGAGCAATCGGAGCGGCGGCTGATGCTGCGCAAGGGCATCGTGCGCGTGCTGATCGCGCCGCGAGCGCGGCTGTCGGCGCCCGGCCCAGGCGGGAAGGGGTCGGTGAAGCTCGCCCCGTCCGCGCTCCAGGCCGGCGACCGCGTGCGCGCCGTCGCGAAGCTGTCGCGCAAGCAGGTCAAGCGATTGCGCAAACAGTCGGTGCCGGCGTTCGCCGTGCGCAAGGTCGGCGTCGTGGCGCGGGCGTCATCGCTCTCGAACGACGACCTGGCGCGGATGATCGCCGAGCTCGACGCGCGGCTGACCGCGCTATCGCGGCGTGTCGACGGGATGGCGGCGTCGAACGCCGACCAGTTCGCCGCGTTGCGCGGCGACATCGACAGCCTCGCGGCGCGGACCGGAGTGCTGGAGAACAACTTCGCCTCGCTCGGCGGCTCGCTCGACGAGCTCCTCGCGCGTGTCGATCTGCTCGAGGGTCTCGTCGATCCGGACCTGCTGGCGACACTGCAGGACGACGTCGACTCGCTGCTCGGCCGAACCGACATGCTCGAGGGCGTTACCGGGGGCCTGACGTCGTCGTTGTCCGGATTGACCGGCACGGTTGGCGGGCTCGAGACGTCGCT
>CAMLNW010000137.1 GCA_946481495.1 uncultured Actinomycetes bacterium | reverse complement strand
GCCACCTCCGCCGCCGATGGCGCCGCCGGCGTCGCTCGGACCAGCAGTGCTGGCGCTGGCGGCGACTCCGCCACCCTTGGCTGCGATCCGGCCGGGCGGGGTGAACGGGTCGCCCTCGGCAAAGCGGTCTAGCGCAGACCCGGTCCCGCTCGAGGCGGCATCGGCGTCGTCGCGGCTAACCGCCACGCGGGTGTCCTCAGCCGGAGTCGGTATCGCGGTCTGGTCTGCCGTCGGCTGCGCGGCGGACTTGGTCAGCAGCAACGGGATCGTGACGATCGCGAGTGCCAGCAGCACCGCAACCGGCCACAGGCGCTTCTCGCGCAGGTCCTGCCAAATGTCTTGGGCGTGGTCGTTCATCTCAGCGCAAGGCCTGGGTCGGGGTCGAGGTGGCCAGTGGGGCCGATGCGTCGTCGGTCGCGGCCGGCGTCACGGCCGGTCCGGTCGGAGTCGCGCCGGCGGTCGCACCCTCGATCTCGGGCGCGAGGTAGACGGTCGCGGTCACGGTCGCGCGGATGCGCGGGAAGATGTCGGTCTCGCTCTTGAACTGGACGCCGTCGATGGTCATCAGCCTGCCGCGCACGGCCAGCTCGTCGTCATTGAGCGCCACGTAACGCTTGATCCGGTGGAAGAAGTCGGACAGGTCGAGGAAGTTGCCGCTGAACTCCAGCTCCAACCCCACCGTGTCGAGACCGGGCATGGCAGCCGTAGTCGCTCCGTCGCCACTCGGGGCGCTGCCGCCGCCAACCGGCAGCGAACCGTCGTTGGCCGGCTGTGACGTCTGTGTGTCGCTCGGCGATACACCCGACTGCTCGGCCGCGCTGCTCGACGCATTGGCCGAGCTGACGGTATTGCCAGCTGCCTCGCCAGCCGCGCCTGGTGCGCTCTGCGCCGGAGCTCCACCCGCACTTGCGGGAGTCGACCCGCTCGCGTCGGTGCCGGGTGCTGGCGTAGCGGGCGCCGCCGCGGCGACGCGCTCCTGGGCCGAGATGCGAGTGAACTTGATGTCGGTGCCGTCCGCGGCGTCCTCGAGCTGCACGAGGATCGTCGGCATGTCGACGCTGGTCGGCACCGCCTTGCCGAGCTCGACCAGCTCGGCGTAGTCGGCAGCGAAGTCGGTCCGCGCCGTGGTCAGACTCGCCGCACGCGCCTGCGCGTCGTCGCGGCGCAGCTCCTGGACGGCCAGCTCCTGGCCGGCGGTCGCCGCCTCCTCGCGCTTCGGGGACAGAAGCAGGAACCAGTAGGCCGCGAACAGAACCGCGGGCACGATCAACAGCAACAGCTTGCGGTCACGATCGGTGAGGCTCACGATCCACCTCCTAGCGCGGCCGGGACGCGACGCTCGCCGTCGGGCGCCTCCTCAGGCGCAGCCGGCGCAAACGCGACGTCGACGTCGAACTTGTAGTAGCGGCCGCAGGCGTCGATCGACGGCGCGCCCTGCTCGTCCTCGAGCACCGACTCCGACAGCGTCACGTCCTCGACGCGGTGCATGCGGCGCAGGCGCAGCATCAACTCGGCGACATCGGCCTGGCGTGGCAGGCAGCCAACTAGGTTGGCAGTCGGGCCGCCGGAGCCCGCAGATTCCTCGCTCGACGTGCCATCGCCAGCCTCACCGCTGACCGAGGCGTCGGCCGCCTGCAGCCAGCCGTCAGCCGGAAGCACACGCGCCAGCTCGAGCATCAGCCGCTCCCAGTCGAAACGCTGGCTGGCGATCTGACGCACCGACGCGACACGCGTCTCCTTGACCTGCGCGAAGTTGCCGAACGCGCCCAAGTTGGCCGCCTGGGCCTCGAGACGATCGGCCTCGACGGATGCCTCAGCGGCCTCCGTCGAGCGTGTCGTCACCTGATTCGAGACAGCGACGTAGAGCCCTGTCATCACGACGAGCAGGCCGAGGACGGCGAGCACGGCATAGGCGCTCTTGCCGTCGCCGTCGGACGGCCGCCGCCGCTGTGACTCGGGGAGAAGGTTGACGGGCTTCATGCCGTGGCTCCAAGCGCCAGACCGGTCGCGACCGTGTAGCGATGTGGATCGTCGTCGGCTGGCACCGCTTGCGCGTCGAGCTTGCCCAGCGGGCTGGCAGCCGCGACAGGCATGCTGAGCCGCTCGCCAACCTCGGCGATCAGCTCCGCGTCGCGTGCGCCCTCGCCCGAGATGACCACGTCGCCGACCGCGAGCGCGGCAGGCTGGGACATGTAGTAGTCGATCGACATCCGGATCTCGTCGGCGAGCCGTGCGCCGGCGGCCTCGTCGTCGAAGCGGGCTGAGAGCGTGCGACAGAAGAAGCAGGAAGAGCCGAGCGCGATCGCCAGGTTCGAAACGCCGCCGAGGTGGCAAAAGACGCGCGCGGCCTGGGGCTGGCCATCGACGTCCGGGACCAGCTCAGTCGTCTGCGTCTCGGAACCGGCATCCGCCAGCATCCGTACAAGCGCAAAGGCGTCGAGGTCGATCCCGTCGGCCTTCAGGCCCGCGTCCTTGGCCGCCTCGAGGTACTCGTCGATCATCGTACGTCGCGCGGCGACCACGACGACCTGCATCCGCTCGCCGACCTCGCCGTTGTTGCTGTAGCCGGCAATCTGGTGGTCGAGCACCGCCTCGTCGAGCGGCATCGCGATGGCCTCAGCCGCCTGGAAGCGCAATGCGGCGTCGCGCTCGCCGGGATCGTCGATCCGCGGCAGGTCGAGCATGCGCACGACGATCTGTTGGTTCGACACCCCGAGTCGCACCCGGCGCGGCAACTTGTTCGCGTTCACGAACTCCTTCAATGCTGCCGTCAGCGCATCGCGATCGGTCACCTCGCCGTCGGCAAGCACGCCCAGGGGCAGCTCGGCGCTGGCGACACTGGTCAGACGGCCGTCACGAACCTGGGCAGCCGCCAGGAAGCGACCGTCGATGTCGAGGCCGAAGCTGCCGCCGTCGGAGTTCTTGCGTAGGGAGAAGGCCATAGGGAAGAGATCTGAGTCCCTCCCTCTATCGGCAGCCGCGCGCGCGGCTTGAACCCTGGATCTCGCCGAGCTACAAGAAGCGGTCGGCGTAGAGAGAGACCAGCTCCTGCCCGGCCAGCACGCCGACCAGGCCGCCGAACGCGAGAAACGGCGCGAACGGCACCCCCTTCTTGCGGGCGTCGCGGCCCTCGCGCGCGACGATCGCGATCCCGACGATCGAACCGGCGAGGAAAGCGACCAGCAGCGCCGGCACCACCGACAGCCCAAGATAGAGCCCCATCACACCCGCAAGCTTGACATCGCCCATGCCCATGCCGGCGGGGTAGGCGAGCGCCGCGAGCAGCAGGAACAGGAAAGCGCCCGCGCCCGCTGCCAGCGCCTCCGGCAAGAAGTCGAGGTCGACCACCGCCCAGGCGACGATCGCCCAAATCGCAGCCGGCGCGACCAGCTTGTTCGGCACGATCCGGTGCTCGAGGTCGATCGCCGCGACGGCTATCAGGAGCGCCACAAAGGGCAGGTAGAGCGCAAGCTCGGCTTCATAGCCCGTGACCGCCGCGATCGCTGCGAAGACCAGGCCCGTGGTCGCCTCGACGACCGGATAGCGCACCGCGATCGGCGCTCCACAGTCGCGGCAGCGGCCGCGCAGCAGCAACCACGAAAGGACCGGGACGTTGTCGCGCGCACGAACCAGCGTGCCACAGCCTGGGCAGCGCGAGCGCGGCGTGACGACCGACTCGCCGCGTGGCAGCCGATAGGCGACGACGTTGAGGAAGCTGCCGACGAGCAGCCCGAGGGCGCCCGCGAAAACTGTGGCCAGCGCGGTCGACATGCGCCGGAAGCTAACCGGCGCGGCGGCGGTCAGACCGGCGGGGCGTCAATTGTCGTCCGGAATCTCGCGCCAGGTGTTCTGCACGACGCCCGCCGTGCCCGCGGTACGGACGTTGTCGAAGGCGTTGGCGGTGTACTGGATGTTCAGACCGCTGGAGCCCGAGAGGATGCCGCCCGGCCCGTCGACGATCACACCGCCCTTGATCAGCGACGTGCCCTGTGGCGTGACGACGATCCCGCTCGAGCACCAGCCGCCGCTGGAGTTGACGTTCGGCACGTAGACGAGGCCATGGAACTCGATGTTGCCGCCGAGCGAGATCGTGCCGCACTTGACGATCAGCAGGCCGGGCTTTATCGCGCTGTTGCAGCATTTGGAGGCGCCGGGCGCGGCCGGGGCGCTGTTGTTGTAAGAGCAGTTGCCGCTCTCGACGATCACCACCTGCCCATTCGGGTTCGACGGGCAGCTCGTGTAGTAGGTGCCGTTGGCCTTGGCATTGTCCTCGAGCGCACGCAGCTCGTCGGCGAGGACGCCTGTCGTGTTCGGGTAGTTGAGCTGGTAGGCGCCCGCCGGCTCGAGCTGGCCCTTGCTCGGCTGGTAGTCGAGGCAGGTCGACGACTGCGGCGGGGTCGAGCAGCGCACCCCGACTCCGAACGACCCGGTGCCGTCCACGATCACCTTGCGTCCGTTGTTCGAGGTTCGGAACCAGCCGCCGGCGATTGCGTAGCGCGGGAAGTTGACCGGCCGGAACTCGACGCTGATCAGCGCCACGATCTCGCGCTCGCGATCGCGCGCGGACGCGTGCGCGCGAACCCAGAGCTGGTTGTCGCCGTTCGCGTCATAGCGCGGAGCGGCGTTGACGGCCGTCTCGCTGTAGAAGCTCCCACTCGGGTTGTCGCGGACGGTGGTCGTCCAGGTCGCATCCGCGTAGTCGCCTTGGGTCGCCGAGTCGTAACTGAGCTCGATCTGGTCGTCGTCGGGGCAGAGCGTCGAGGTCAACGAAGGGTCGCAAGCGACCGGGAACGGGGTCGTCGCGCTGCCGGTGCCACGCCGTGCGAGCACGAAGGTCTGGGCGTTGAGCACCCCCTCGGCGAGGTTGAAGCTCGACTCGTGCCGACGCTCCTTCAGCACGACGTCGGTCTGGGTGTCGACGGTCGACAGCGCCGCTGAGCCGAGGCCGAGCATGAGGGCCATCATCGTCACCGCGATCACGAGCACGTTGCCGTCCTCACTTGCGAGCCGTGCACGCATCAGCAGCTCACCCCGACTCCCGGCATGCAGACGGTCTGCGACCCCGCCTCATCGGTCAGCCCGGCGGGATCGCGCACGATGAGCTTCAGGGTCCGAGTCCCGGCTGCCGGCGGGGTGTAGTTGAAGACGATACCCGCACCGACGCACCCCGTCTGAGGCGCCTCGTCCGGGAGTGGGTCGCAGAGGTTCTCCGCCTGCGCGGCGTCGTACCAGTAGTACTCGAGCGCCTTGCCCTCCGGGTCGGTCGAATTCGAGCCGTTCAGCACGACAGCCGTCCCACCAACCGCGGCCGTGAACGACGCCACCGGCCGGCGATTCTGGTTGCGCAGGAAGATCGACGTCTGCAGGGCTGACTCGGCCGGCTTGGCATTGAGGTCGGCATCGACCCAGAGCGCCGCGCCAACCTCGGTGATCGCGGTCAGCGTCGCCGAGTTGTACGAGAAGACGGCGCGCTCGCCGTTGACCACGTTCTCGACCGATGCGCGCTGCGAGCCCCATGAGGTGTCAGGGCACACGCCCGCCGTGGGCTCGCTGAACGGCGAGAACTGGACTTGGCGCCAAAGCCGGCGGGAGTCGGCGTCGAGGCAGTAGCGCACCCGCCGCAGGGCCGAGCTGCTGACCGACTGGAAGACGAGATCGTCGCCGGCAGCGCGCACGATGGCCTCGGGCAGCTCGTCGATCGGGCTGGCGAGATTGCGCAGCTCGCGCGCCAACCCAGCCAGGCCCGCGCGCACCTGGTCCTGGGCGTCGTTCTGGCGCTGGTTGGTGGCGGTGGTCTGCTCGAACTGGGCGAAGGTCGAATAGGTCGCGCCCATCACGACGAGGCTCAGCACGAGCACCACGAGCATCTCGACGAGTGTCACCCCGTCCTCGCGCAGGAGTGTGCGTGCGCTCATGGCCAGCTCACCGGCCCTGTCAGCGCCGACTCGCCGAACAGGGTGTCGACCGCGCTGACGCTGTAGGTATGTGCCCCTTGTGCGGTCGCGTCGATGAAGACGAGCGGCTTGTCGGGCACCTTGAACAGCACGTCGAGCCGATCGGCGTAGGTCATGCCGTCTCGGTAGACGCGGTAGAAGGCGATGCCGTCGGGGTCGGCTGACTCGTCCCACGACAGGACCGGCAGCCCCGTCGGGGCGGGCTCGCCGTCGATGTCGTTGCAGCCTGGCGCGCCGCCGGTGCAGACCGTGAGCGTCGCCGGCGCTACCGGCGACCCGGCGTTCTGCGTCTCGGACGGCACCTCCAGGACGTCGCTGCGATCTCCCTCGCGCTCGCCACCACCGGGCGGCGTGTCGATCGCGACCACCTCGTAGTAGAGCGTCGCGTCGCTCGGAGCGGTCTCGTCAACGCAGGTCGTCGGCTCGGAGCGGTCGGTCTCGCAGACCTCGGTGCCGATCGACTCGGGGTCGCTGCCGCGGTAGACGCGGTAGCCCGTCACGTCACACTCGCGGTTGGGATCCCACTGGAGATCCACGCGCGCCGCGTTGAGATTGCGCCCGCCGTCGAAGCGCGACGGGGGGAACGGGTCGCGGCGGTTGAGAGTGATCGTCAGCGCCTTGGCGGCGCCGGCGCGCCCCTTGTCGTCGAATGCCTCAGCCTGCACGACGTAGACGCAGTCGACGAACGTCGGCTCGTCGGCGGCTCCGAGCGGCCAGTCGAAGCTCCAGTTCGTACCCGAGCCAGTCGCCTGGCCGAGCCGCGCACCGTCGACCGACCAAGTGACGCTGGCCGGAACCGACGACGTCGTCAGGTCGTAGCTGGCGGTAGCGACACCTTCGCTGAAGACCTCCGTCGTGGAGGGGACGTCCGGCGTCAGGCTCGTCACCGACGGCCCGAGTCCTCCGACTGGGTTGGTCACGATGGCCGTCTGGACGACCGTGTCGAGCGGTGCCGCGGCGACATTCCACTCCAGCTCCACGACGACCCGGCGGTAGTCGTCGGCATTGCGATCGGCAGCACTGCCGCCCGGCGGCAGGCTGGCCGAGTTCTCGCAGAACGACTCCTCGTCGTGATCGCCGAGTCCGTCAATCGGGTCATCGGTGACGCAGACCTGGGGCAGCACCTGCGCCGCAGCAGCTTGCCGTAAGCGTCGTGCAGCGCGGCGTCGAACGGAGATGCGGTTACCAGAACAGCCAGCTTCGGC
>CAMLNW010000136.1 GCA_946481495.1 uncultured Actinomycetes bacterium | reverse complement strand
CGCCCTCCTGAACCGCGACCTCGTAATCCTGGGACGTGCCCATCGACAGTCGCGCGAGCCCGTGCTCGGCGGCGAGCTCGGCGAGACGGGCGAAGTGCCGGCGGTTGTCCTCGGCGCGCTCGACGAACGGCGGCATCGTCATCAGCCCGCCGACCGGCGCCGGACAGGCCGCAATGAATGCGGCTAGCTCACTCGGCGCGACACCGGCCTTGCCCTCCTCCCCGGCGACGTTGACCTGAATCAGCACCTCGCGAGCAGGGTGGCGCTCGAGCTGGGCCAGCGCCGACTCCGAGGCGACCGAGTGGATCAGGCGGGCGATCGGAGCGATCTCCCTGACCTTGCGGCTCTGCAGGGTGCCGATGAAGTCCCAGCCGGCGAACAGCTCGCCATGAGCGGCGTGCTTGGCGGCCAGCTCCTGGGCACGGTTCTCGCCGACGATCTCGATCCCGGCATCGGCGAGCCTCGGGAGCTCGTCGAGCGGGACATACTTGATCGCGGCCAGCAGCTCGACCTCGGCTGGATCGCGCCCGGCCGCGGCGATCCGCTCGCGGACGCGCTCGATGTTCGCGCGAACGACAGCCGAGTCGATGCCGGTGAACTGGCGGGTCACGTCCCCTCCCGGGCGATCTCGAGCGCGACGCGCAACTCGTCTTCGCGACCGTCGATCTCGCCGTCGAGCTTGCGCGCCAGCGTCTCCTCCAGCGCCCGCCCGAGCGCCGGCGACTCGCGCAAGCCCGCCGCGAGCAGGTCGGCACCGGTGATCTCGAGTCGCACCCCGCTCAGTCGCGACACGAAGTCGAGAATCGGCTCCGCCGGGGCGCCCAACGCCAATGCCAACGCCAGCGCCTCTGACGGCTCTCCTTCAAGCAGCGCACGCAGCTGGGACGACCGCAGATCGTCGCGCAGCGCCTCGGCGAGCTCCGGCGCTCGCTCCGCGGCGCGCAGTACGGCGTCGCGCTCATACGCCGCCAACCCCAGCCGGTCGATCCAGGCGGCAAGACCTTCGCGATCCCCGTCGGGATGCGGCGCCCCTGAATCCGCCGCGACACTGCCTCGGACGGCCGAGCCATCCGTGGCCAACGCAGCGAGAGCTGCCAAGGTCGGATCGGCGCCAGTCTCAGCGGCGCCCAGCTTCGCCGACGCCATCAGCTCGGGGTCGGCGTGCAGATCGGGGTGCAGCGCACGGTCGATGCCAAGATCGCGCAGCAGCGCGACCGCGCGCGGCGCCTCGTCCTCCGCAAGCAGGTCGATCAGCTCGTCGCGGATCCGCGATCCAGAGACGGTTTTCAGGGCGCCGTCGGCGACCGCGGCGCGCGCCCAACGCTCTGTGTCGCCCTCCAGCGCGAACCCCAGGCGTGCCGCGTACCGTACGGCGCGGAGCAGCCGGGTCGGATCGTCGCTGAAGCTGGCTGGGTGGAGGACGCGGATCAGGCCGCTCTCGAGATCCTCGCGACCGCCGTGTGGATCCTCGAGCGCCACCCCAGCGTCCGTTCCCTGGTCTGCCGCGCCCTCACCCGCCACCGTGCCGAGGTCGAGCGCGATCGCGTTAATCGTGAAGTCGCGTCGAGCCAGGTCCTCGGCCAAGGTCGCCGGCTTGACGTCGGGCAGCGCGCCGGGAGTGGGGTAACTCTCGCGCCGCGCCCGTGCCAGGTTGACGATGTCGATGTCGCGGATGACCACCGTCGCTGTCCCGAACCGCTCGTGCGCGGTGACTTCACCGTCGAGCGCCTCCGCCAACAGCGCCGCGACCGCCTCCGCGTCGCCCTCGACGGCGATGTCGATGTCGAGCGGCTCACGTCGCAGCAGCAGATCGCGCACGGCGCCGCCGACGAGGTAGCAGGCCTCCACGCCGCCCAGCGCCGGCAGGATGCGATCCATCTCGCGCAGCGCCCGCAGGCGCTCGGGCAGCTCGCGTTCGTCCAGCACGCCGCCATTCTCGCAGTGCGACCAGCCCACACCCGTCGTCCACTCGACGTTCTAGAGGCGGACGGGGATGCCGGCGTCGCGCATGCGCTGCTTGGCCTGACCGACCGTGTACTGGCCGTAGTGGAAGATCGAGGCGCAGAGGACGGCATCGGCGCGCCCCTGCTCGACGGCATCGACGAGGTGGTCGAGGTTGCCGGCGCCGCCGGAGGCGATCACCGGGACGTCGACGGCATCGGCGACGGCGCGCGTCAGCTCGAGCTCGTAGCCGTCCTCGGTGCCGTCGCGATCCATGCTGGTGAGCAGGATCTCCCCCGCTCCGCGCTCGACGCCCTCGCGTGCCCACTCGACCGCCTCGCGGCCGGTCTCCTTGCGACCGCCCTGGACGACGACCTCATAGCCCGATCCATCGGAGCGCTTGCGCGCGTCGATCGCCAGCACGACGCACTGGGCGCCGAAGACCTCGGCCAGCTCGCCGATCAGCTCGGGCCGCTGGACGGCTGCCGAATTGACCGAGACCTTGTCCGAACCGGCGTCGAGCACTGCCTGAGCGTCGGCTACCGAGCGAATGCCACCGCCGATCGTGAACGGGATGAAGACGTCGTCGGCGCAGCGTCGCGCGAGCTCGGCGACCGTGTCGCGCTTCTCGTGCGACGCCGTAATGTCGAGGAAGACGATCTCGTCGGCGCCCTCGTCCTGGTAGCGGACGGCGAGCTCGACCGGATCGCCGGCGTCGCGGATGTCGACGAAGTTGGTGCCCTTGACGACCCGTCCCTGG
The DNA here is from genome assembly GCA_946481495.1 of uncultured Actinomycetes bacterium. The sequence continues at coordinate 4,465 of CAMLNW010000136.1, read as the reverse complement.
TCGACGTCGAGGCACGGGATGACGCGCTTGAGCAGCACGGCTAGGCGCGTGGAGCGGGCTTGGCCTCGAGCGCGGTGCGGCCGTCGCGGACGGTGAAGCGGTTCTCGTAGAGCGCCTTGCCGGATATCACGCCGGCAAGGTTGAGCAGCCGCAGATCGCGCAGCTGTTCGAGGTCCTCAATCGCGCCGATCCCTCCCGACCAGATGAAACGGCCGCGTACCGCGTCGGAGATCCGCCGCACCTCGTCGAGATCGACCCCCTCGAGCATCCCGTCCTTGTCAGCATTGGTGTAGACGAAGCGGCTCGCGCCCTGCTGCTGCAGCCGTGCGATCAGCTCTTCGGGCCGCACCTGGGTCGCCTCCGTCCAGCCGGAGACCGAGACGTAGCCGTCGCGCACGTCGACGGCGACGAGGATTCGCTGGCGCCAGGTCTCGAGCGCGGTCTGGAGAAACTCGGCGTCGCTGTAGGCGGCGGTGCCGATCACCACGCGCGCCGCCCCAGCCGCGAGCGCGCCACGGACCGACTGCAGCGAGCGCAGGCCGCCACCGAACTGGACCGGGACCTCGAGCTCGGCCGTGATCCGCTCGAGGTGATGGAGGTTGGCCGGCTCGCCGTCGCGCGCGCCGTCGAGATCGACGACATGCAGGTAGCGCGCACCCGCCTCGACGAACGACCGCGCCGCCTCGAGCGGATCGTCGGCATAGACCGTCTCATCGTCGAAGCGGCCCTGTCGCAGGCGGACGGCCTTGCCGTCGCGGATGTCGACCGCCGGCAGCAGGATCATGCTGCCACCGCCGTCGCCACCCGGCAGCGCGCCGCGAAGTTGCGCAGCAGCGCCAGACCGTCGGGGCCGGACTTCTCGGGGTGGAACTGCGTGCCGTAGACGTTGTCGAGCGCGACGACGCTGACGAACTCGGCGCCGTAGGTCGCGACGCCGACGACCTCGTCGCCGTCGATCGCGCGATTCGCGAACGAGTGCACGTGGTAGAAGGCAGCCGGGTCTGCCAGACCCGTCGCGATGTCGCTCTCGCGGCGCCAGGAGACCGGGTTCCAGCCCATGTGCGGGACCTTCAGCCCCGGCGCGTCGAGCGCCTCGATGCGGCCCGCGAGCAGCCCGATGCCCTCCGCCCCCCCGTGCTCGGTGCTCTCTTCGTAGAGCAGTTGCATGCCGAGGCAGATTCCGAGGATCGGCACGCCGGCGGCGCGGCGCTCGCACAGCAGCTCGTCGAGGCCGAGCTCGCGCACCGCCGCCATCGCGGCGGGAAAGGCACCGACGCCCGGCAGCACGACGCCGTCGGCGGCGCGCACCGCATCGTGGTCGCTCGTGATCGGCGCGGCCGCCCCGACGTGCTTGAACGCCTTCTCGGCCGAGCGCAGGTTGCCCATGCCGTAGTCGAGGATCGCGATCGTCGGCTCGCCGCTCACAACAGCCCCTTGGTCGACGGGATCCCCGTCTCGTCCGGGTCGATCGAGACCGCCTCGCGCAGTGCGCGCGCGAACGCCTTGAACGCCGCCTCGACCATGTGGTGGGTATTGCTGCCGCGCTCGATCGTGACGTGCAGCGTCAGCTTCGCGCTGTTGGAGACGGCGCGGAAGAACTCCTCGGCGAGGTCGGAGTCGAAGTCGGCGATCGCCTCAGCCGGCAGGTCGGCCTCGAAGGCGGTGAACGGACGACCCGAGACGTCGAGCGCGCAGCTGGCGCGCGCCTCGTCCATCGGCACGACGGCGTGACCGTAGCGGCGAATCCCGCTGCGATCGCCGAGCGCCTCGTCGAGCGCGCGACCGAGCGCCAGGCCGGTGTCCTCGACGGTGTGGTGCGGCCCCGTCTCGAGATCGCCTTCGACCTTTATGTCGAGATCGAGCCGGCCGTGACGGGCGACCGCGTCGAGCAAGTGGTCGAAGAAGCCGACGCCGGTCGCCCGCGTGCCGGAGCCGTCGCCGTCGAGCATCAGCGAGAGCTCGATGTCGGTCTCCTTGGTGCGGCGTGAGATGTCTGCGCTACGGGTCAAGCGCGACGCTCCATCGACTCGGCATGAACGGGAAAGCCCTCGGCGCGGGCCAGCGGCGCGCCCTTCGCGGCCAGACGGGCGGCAGCGCCGGCTGGAAAGGATACGCGAGCCATCCGGCGCCGGAACGTCGCCGGCGAGACTGCGCTCTGGAACCGCGCCGCGCCACCGGTGGGCAGGATGTGGTTCGAGCCGGCCACGTAGTCGCCAAACGCCGTAGCAGCGTCCGGACCGACGAACACGCAGCCGGCGGCGCGCACCCGGTCGGCGAGCTCCTCGGCCAGCGGGCCGACGAGCTGCAGGCGCTCGGGGGCGATCGCGTCGGCGAGCGCCACCGCCTCCTCGACGGTCTCTGTCCGCACGAGTGCCAGCGGCGCGTCCTTCACCGACGGCCGGTCGGCGACCAGTCGCTGCACCGCAACGCCGATCAGCTCGAGCAGGTCGGCATCCTGGGAGATCGCGACGACGAGGCTGTCCGGACCGTGCTCGGCCTGGGCCAACAGGTCGAGCGCCAGCGACTCCGCGTCGGCGTCCCCATCGCTGACGACGACCAGCTCGCTCGGACCGGCGATCCCGTCGATCCCGACAACGCCGAACACCTGGCGCTTGGCCTCCTGGACCCACGGTCCGCCCGGCCCGGCGATCACGTCGACCGGCGCGACCGTCTCGGTTCCGTACGCGAGCGCGGCGATCGCCTGGGCGCCACCAGCGCGGTAGACCTCGTCGACGCCGCAGAGCGCGCAGGCGGCGAGGATCGCCGTGTCGATCTCGCCGTCGGGTGACGACGGACCGGCGCAGACGGCGATCTGCCCGACCCCGGCGGCGCGCGCCGTCGCGGCCGCCATCACGACCGAAGACGGGTACGACGCCCGTCCCGCCGGCGCGTAGACACCGGCGCGGCGGACCGCGAGCTCCTCGACGTCGACGATCTGGCCGTCTGGCAGCTCGGTTGCCTTGCGCCCGCGCAGCTGGGCCTTGGCAACGGCTGTCACGTTCGCGATCGTTGCCCGCAACCCGTCGGCGACGGCCGCGTCGAGCGACCCGACCGCGGCATCCAGTGCTTGTGAATCGACGCGTAGGCGCCCGGGCGTGACGATCGCGCCGTCGATCTCGGCCGTCAGCTCGCAGACGGCTTGATCGCCGCCGGCGCGCACCCTCGCCACGATCTCGCGCACACCATCCTCGACGCTGCGCGGATCCGGTGTCAACGCGCGGATCTCGGTGGCGGTCGCGCTCGGTCCGAAGTCGTGCTGCCTCACGACGTCGCCCCGCGCAGCGCCTGAACGACGGCGTCGATCTCGGCCGCCTTCAGCTTGTGCGCGACCGGGTTCGCGATCAGCCGGGCGGTGCAGGTGACTATCTCCTCCACCACCTCGAGCCCATTCTCGGCGAGCGTCTTGCCGGTGGCGGTCAGGTCGACGATGCCGTCGACCATCCCGGTCAGCGGCGCCAGCTCGACCGATCCCTTGACCGCGACGAGCTCGACCTGACGGCCGGTGCGTGCGAAGTGCTCGGCAGCAATTCGCGTGTACTTGGTCGCGATCCGCACCCGCCCGAGCCGCCGCAGCGATTCCTCCATCGCCGAGCCGTCGCCCGGCGCCGCGACGACCATCTCGCAGCGGCCGTAGCCGAGGTCGAGCAGCTCGTAGACCTCGCGCTCGGGCGCCTCCAGCAGCACGTCCTTGCCCGTGATCCCGATGTCGGCGGCGCCGTGCTCGACGTAGGTCGGCACGTCGCTCGGGCGCATCGTGACGATGCCCGCCTCTTCGAAGAGCAGCTTGCGGTCGTTGTCGCGTACCTCGGCGGTGTCGAGCCCGAGGCCGTCGAGCAGGTCGAGCGTGCCTTTCATCAGCGCGCCACGCGGAACGGCGATCGTCAGCCCCGTCGCACTCATCGCTGGCCCTCCTCCTCGGCCGCCTGGGCGATGTGCACGCGCTGGACGTCGAGCGCGATGCCGCAGGCCGGGCGCGGGGTGCCGAAGTTGCCGATCAGCTCGTCGTAGCGACCGCCGCCGCCGAGCGCGAAGCCGACTGCCGGGTCGTAGAGCTCGAAGACAGCCCCTGTGTAGTAGCCAAGATCGCGCACGAGCCCGAGGTCGAGAATCACCCGATCGGCGATCCCACGCGCCTCCAGCACCGCGTACAGCTCGCGCAGCCGTTCCAGCGCCTCACCGGCGGGACCGTCGCCGCGCTCCAGCACCTCCGGGCCGCCGCGGAGTTCGGGCAGCTCGACGAGCAGGTCGCGCGCGTCACGGGCCAGCCCGAGCGCATCGACGCGCAGCTCGAGACCGACCATGTCACGCCGCGTCAGGCAGGCGAGCAGCTCGTCGTGGCTCGCGGCCGGAACCTCGAGCGCTTCGAGCAGGGCGTGCGCGCGCTGAGCCTGCTCTTCGGGCTGCTCGCGATCCCCGCCGCCTGGTGGGCGGGCAAGGCGATCTGGCGCAGCGCGCGCGGGGCCTG
>CAMLNW010000135.1 GCA_946481495.1 uncultured Actinomycetes bacterium | reverse complement strand
TGCTGGGCGATCTCGTCGAGGGTGAACATGCGGAAGCGGCAGCGGTCGACCTCCTCGTCAGTCCAGACGACAGCCCGGCTCTCGCTGGCGGTCTGTGTTGGCATCGGCGCGTCGCCACGGGTCGCCTCGTCGTCCCAGGTGCCGCCGGCAGGCACGACGAGCGCCAGGCGGTCGCGTGTGGTCAGGGTCGAGACGGGCTCCTGCTCGGCGGCGATCGGCTGGTTGCCCGCCTGGTAGGGGATGACGAGCGACTGGTGTCCGGCCGTGGTGATCGTTCGCGCCGGCTCATGGGCCGGCGTCGACATCTGTCCCTGGTCGCCGCGCGCGGTGTTGTTGCGCATGAGGACGGCGTGGTGCTGGCCGCGCGCGCGGATCGTGTGGACGGCCGCCGAAGCATCGCGGGCGGTTCCGTTGCGCTGGACCTGGATCACCGCGAGCGTCTCGCCCGTGCAGACAGCGGGCGATGACCGCTCGTCGGATGGCGACGGCACCGCATGGGCGCGGTTCGCCATCACCAGCGCCGCTCGGGTCGAGGTCGTCTGCGTCGGCCCGGGCGCGGCGTGCGCAGGACGCGGGTCGACATCGCCCATCGGTGGCACGACGAGCGCTCGGTCGAGGGTGCCGTGAACCGTGTCGGCCGGCGCGGCCTCTGCAGGCCGCGCACGGTTGCCCGGCGTTCGCTCGAACGTGTTGGCCGCCACCGGCACGGAGATCGCCCCGTTCGCCTCGGCCGGCAGGTGCACCATCGGGACCGTCATCACTCGACCCTTCGGAGCGCCCGCCTTAGTCCACTCGAATGTGAACGGCTCGCTGTCGAGACGAGTCAGGCCGCGAGCGATCCGGCTGCGCGTGTCGCGCGCGAGGTCTTCCGAACGCTCGCCGATGACCTGGCCGAGGTTCGTCGAGTCGATGATGTCGATGGCAGGCGGCGCCGCCGGGATGCACGCCTTCGAGCAACCGGGGCAGGTGAAGTAGTACTGCGGGCCGTAGCTGCCCCAGCACGACAGGTAGCCGGTCAGCTTCTTCCACGTCTGCCGGCCGTGAACGACGTCCTCACACCACGGGCACCAGCACAACGGCTGGATGCGGAGATCCGGCTGGCGGACCTTCGCAAGCCAGAAGACGACGTACATCCGGTTCCGTGACTGCGGCACCCGGCCCGTGAACATCGAGTTCAGGTAGACGACCTGATGGCGATACCCGAGCCCCTCGAGCGCGAGCAGCCAAGCCGCGAAGAGCTGGCCGCTGTCGTCGGCACCCCACTTGTAGGCATCGACGACGTTCTCGACGACGATCGCCTTGTACGGCTTGCCCTTGAGGATCTTCTGCTCGGCGAACCGAACGACATCCCACATCGTCGCGCGCGAGCGATCCTGCTCGTCGTCACCAGCAGGCCCATCCTCAAACAACGAGCTCGCCTGCGGCTTACGCCGCCGCGCGCCCTTCGCGAGCGAGTGATTCGTGCACTCAGGCGACGCGATCAGGATGTCGCTGTCGGGGTAGCGGCGAATCTGCGCGGTCGTGAGCGCACTGACATCGGCGCAGTCGTGATCGGCCTCCGGGAAGTTCGCCGCGTGCGTCTCGATCGCTCGGTCCCAGTGGTTCAGCCCGAGACGCAGCTCGGCGCCGACCTGGCGCGCACCATCGCTCGAGCCGCCCGCTCCACAGAAGAGGTCGGTGACAGTCAGGCTCACTCGTTCTCCCCCTCGCGACGCTCGACGATCACGCGGCTCTTGACCTCAACGACGAACGGCAAGCGCGACGGCCAAACCGCCTCACCCGCTCGCCAGCCCAGCCTCAAGCCGTAGCCAACGACCATCGACAGTCCGAGGATCGACACCAACACGTCGATCACATTCAGAACGGCACTCATCGACGGCCCCCTCTGGGACACTTCTGGCGCGCCCTCAGCGAGCCGTGGGCCAAAAGGTTCGGCAACGAAGGTCAACCGCTGCATCTCCGAAGGCCGTCAGGCCTTTCGCCGGGCTGTCGCTCGCATCGAGTCGGGGACGGCGGAGGCTCGCCGACCCGCTGCCTAGCCGTATTCTCCTGACATGGCCACGACCCCCGACCAGCGCCCCTCGATCGCCCCGATCGTCGGCCCCGACGATCCACGCCGGTTCACCGACTCCGGCATCGAGATCAAGCCCCTCTACACCGAGGACGATCTCCCCGCGGACCTGCCCGAGAAGCTCGGCAAGCCGGGCGAGTACCCCTTCACGCGCGGCGTCCACGAGCGGATGTACCGCGACCGTCAGTGGACGATGCGCCAGTACGCGGGCTACGCGACCGCCCAGGAGACCAACGAGCGCTTCCACTACCTGATCGACCACGGCTCGACCGGCCTGTCGATGGCCTTCGACCTGCCGACCCAGCTCGGGCGCGACTCCGACGACGCGCTCTGCCTCGGCGAGGTCGGCCGCACCGGCGTCGCGATCGACACGATCGACGACATGCGGCGCGTCTTCGACGGGATTCCGCTCGACAAGGTGTCGACGTCGATGACGATCAACGCGCCGGCGGCCTGCCTGCTGCTGCTCTACGAGCTGGTCGGCGAGGAGCAGGGCGTCGAGTCGCACGTCCTGCGCGGCACGACCCAGAACGACATCCTCAAGGAGTACATCGCCCGCGGGAACTTCATCTTCCCGCCGAAGCCGGCGATGCGGCTGACGACCGACCTGTTCGCCTACTGCCGCGAGAACGTGCCGAAGTGGAACACGATCTCGATCTCCGGCTATCACATGCGCGAGAAGGGCTGCTCGGCTGTCCAGGAGGTCGGCTTCACGCTCGCCGACGCGATCGCCTACGTACAGGCGGCGATCGACGCGGGCCTCGACGTCGACGAGTTCGGGCCGCGGCTGGCGTTCTTCTTCAACGGCCACAACAACGTCTTCCAGGAGGTCGCGAAGTTCCGCGCCGCGCGGCGGATGTGGGCGCGGATCATGGCCGACCGCTTCGGCGCCAAGAACCCGAAGTCGCAGACGATCCGCTTCCACACCCAGACCGGCGGCGTGACGCTCGCCGCGCAACAGCCGGAGAACAACATCGCGCGCGTCGCACTGCAGGGCTTCGCGGCGGTCTGCGGCGGCACCCAGTCGCTGCACACCAACGGCTTCGACGAGGCGCTCGCGCTGCCGACCGAGAAGGCCGCGCGGATCGCCCTACGCACCCAGCAGATAATCGCCGCCGAGTCGGGCGCGACCGACACCGTCGACCCGTTCGCCGGCTCCTTCTTCGTCGAGGCGCTGACCGACGAGATCGAGGCCGGCGCCCAGGCGCTGATCGACAAGGTCGACGAGCTCGGCGGATCGGTCGAGTGCATCCCCTTCATCCGCGCCGAGGTCGAGGAGTCGGCCTGGGGCTACGAGGAGCGCTACCGGATCAAGCAGGACATCGTCGTCGGCGTCAACGAGTTCGTCACCGACGACGGCGACCAGGTCGAGACGCTGCGCGTCGACCCGAAGTCGGAGGACGAGCAGGTCGCCCGGCTGAAGGAGTTCAAGGCAAACCGCGACCAGGAGGCGGTGGCCTCGGCGCTCGCCGAGCTGCGAGCTACCGCCCAGGGAACCGGCAACCTGCTGCACCCGATGCGCGCGGCGCTAAAAGTCCGCGCCTCGCTCGGCGAGGTCTGCGACGTGCTGCGCGAGGAGTTCGGGGAGTACTCCGAGGCTTGAACCCGGTCGCAGCGATCACCGCGCTGCCGCAACCGATCAAGGACGCCGTACCGCCGGCGCTGATGCGCCTGCCGCTGTGGCTGCAGCGGCTGATCGTCGGCCGTCCGATCCGTCTCGACGGGCTCGAGCTGCATCCCACGTCTCAGCTCGCGGTCAAAGCTGAGGCTTGGGCCGGCGTTCCCGATCTATCGGTCATGTCGGTCGCCGACGCCCGCACCCAGATCGGCGCGCTGGCGTCGCTGCTGACGGGGCCGAAGCTGCCGCTAGCGCGCGTAGAGGACATGACGATCCCCGGGCCGGCCGGCGATCTCCCCGCCCGCCTCTTCGCCGACACGCCGGACCTAGACGCGGGCGGGCTGCTCGTCTACTTCCACGGCGGTGGTCACGTGGTCGGCACGCTCGACACCCACGACAGCGCCTGCCGCTTCATCGCCAAGCACGCCGGCGTCGGGGTGCTGTCGATCGACTACCGGCTGGCGCCCGAGCACATCTACCCTGCCGCCGTCGACGACTGCGTGGCCGCCCTGGCGTGGGCGTCCGAGAACGCCGAGCGGCTCGGCTTCGACCCGGCGCGGATCGCCGTCGGCGGCGACAGCGCAGGCGGCAACCTGGCCGCCGTCGTCGCGCTCGCCGCGAAGGCCGGCGAGGCCCCGCTGCCCGCCTTCCAGCTGCTGATCTACCCGGTCTGCGACTACGTCGAGAAGCGCCCCTCCTACGAGCTGTTCAAGCGGGGCTTCTTCCTCACCGAGGCCGAGATGGACTGGTATCGCGACCACTACATCCCGGACCGCGACGCCGCCCACGAGTGGCGCTGCTCGCCGCTGCGCGCACCAGACCACTTCGGCCTCCCACCCACCTACATCCTTACCGCCGGCTTCGATCCGCTCCGCGACGAGGCCGAGGACTACGCCCGCATCCTCACCGCCGCCGGCGTCCCTACCGCCCTCCGCCGGCACGACGGGCTCCTGCACAGCTTCGTCAACCAGACCTCGCTCCACCGCGGCGCCCGCGACGCCATGCTCGAAGCCTGCGGCGCCCTCCGCCTCGGCCTCGCGCCGCGCTAGGGACGCAGCTCGACAAACCCGGCGGCACTGAAGTCGCCGTCGAACGCAAGAGCGGTGGTGATGCGACGTTGACGCATGAACACGAAGGCGCAAGCATCGACGAACGAGTAGAGACGCTCGTCATGTTGTCGCAGCCATGCGAGCGCCTCCCGCTCGATGTCCTCCGAAGCTCTGGCCACCTCGATCCGGAGGCTCGTCTCCAGCAGGTCGAGGAAGCGCAGCGCGGTGTGATGTCCATCTCGCCGTCGCAGCACCGTCCATGCCTCACCTCGAACGTGGTTGCTGGTGATCATCGGCTCATCTCCGTATGCGCCGAGGAGTTTGCGCGCGTCCTCGTGGTTGGTGTCGCGACGCCAGAGGAGAGCAGCCCAAAAGGAGGTGTCTACGAAGATCATGCGTCCGGTCCCGCCGGGCCATAGAGGAACTCATCGATGTCACTGACCGGCTCAGCGTCGCTGATCCCCACCATCTGCCAAAGCGGGTCCTCCTCCAGCGGCGGCAGCGGTCGCAACGACTCGCGCAATGAGTCTCGGACAATCGCTGCCTTCGAGCGACCCTCAGTGCTAGAGCGCCTGGTCAGCTCTGCATAGAGGTCGTCATCAAGCATGATCTGCAGCCGTTTCATAGTTGATATGCATTACACCACTTTAGGTCGAGTGATGTAACGGGTTACGCACTTCTATGACAGCTCCGTACCAACGGCAGGAGTCGTCCCGTGGCGGCCGAAACCGGAGGACGATGGCCGATCTGACAGCACAGAAGACGCTGGTCAAGTCGCCCCCGGAGCTCTGGAGTGAGTTGAGCGAGGTAGAGAGCCTCGCCAAGCACCTCGGTGAGCTGGGGGAGATTCGGATCACGAAGGTCGAGCCCGAGTCCACGGTCGCCTGGGAGGGCGAGCAAGTGAGCGGAACCGTGGAGCTCGAGCAGTCCGGCTGGGGAACGAAGGTCACCTTCAAGGCGACCGTCCCCGAGCCGGGCCCGGCCGCCGTGCCTGAGACGGTCACGGAGCCTGAGCCCGTAGCCGAGGCGGTGGAGCCCGAGCCGACCCCGGAGCCCGTCGCAGTCGAGCCTGAGCCCGTCGAGCCGGACCCGGCGCCTGAGCCGGTCGCGATCGAGCCGGCCGCTGAGATCGCGCAGGCCGAGCCGCCCACCGAGCCGAAGCAGGGTTTCCTCGCCCGCTGGCTCTTCCGCCGTCGGCAGCCGCTGCCGGAGCCGGCCGCCATCGACCCCGAGTCCGAGCCCGTCTCCGTCGCCGTCGCCGTCGAGGCAGAGCCCGAGCCGGACCCCGTCGAGACGCCGCCAGTCGAGCCTGAGCCCGTCGCGGTCGAACCCCAAACCCCCGCCGACCCGGAGCCGGCGCCCATCGCGACCACCGACGCCGAGCGCGTCCAGCGCGTCCTCGACGGCACGCTCGAGGCGCTTGGACAGGCGCACCACCGCCCCTTCTCGCGCGGTTAGCCCGGCCTAACGGCGCGCCCGGGCGGCGCGTCGGTACGATGCCGCGCCCTATGCGTCAGACGTCGCCAGAGACCTACGAGGAGAAGCTCGCCCAGCTCGAGGAGCTGCGCGAGCAGGCCGTCCACACCAACCCGCAAGCTGAGGAGAAGCAGCACGCGCGCGGCAAGATGACCGCCCGCGAGCGGGTGGAGAAGCTGCTCGACCCGGACAGCTTCCAGGAGCTCGACACCTTCGTCCGCCACCGCACGGCCGACTTCGACATGCAGAAGAACCGGCCCTGGGGCGACGCCGTCGTCACCGGCCACGGCACGATCGACGGCCGTCCGGTCTGCGTCTTCTCGCAGGATTTCACCGTCTTCGGCGGCTCGCTCGGCGAGGTGATGGCCGAGAAGATGTGCAAGATCATGGACCTGGCCGCGAAGATCGGCTGCCCGGTGATTGGCATCAACGACTCCGGCGGCGCCCGCATCCAGGAGGGCGTCGTCTCGCTCGGCGCCTACGGCGACGTCTTCGTCCGCAACGTCCAGTGCTCCGGCGTGATCCCACAGATCTCGCTGATCATGGGCCCCTGTGCCGGCGGCGCCGTCTACTCGCCCGCGATGACCGACTTCATCTTCATGGTGAAGGAGTCCTCGCACATGTTCATCACCGGCCCTGACGTGATCAAGACCGTCACCGGCGAGGAGGTCGAGTTCGAGGAGCTTGGCGGCGCGATGACCCACAACTCGAAGTCGGGCGTCGCCCATTTCGCGTCCGAGGACGAGGAGGCGTGCCTCGAGGACGCGCGCTACCTGGTCTCGTTCCTGCCCCAGAACAACCTCGAGCTGCCGCCGAAGGTCGAGACCGGCGACCCGCACGACCGGATGGACCCTGAGCTCGACTCGGTCGTCCCGGACAGCCCGAACAAGCCCTACGACATGCGCGACGTGATCACCCGCGTCGTCGACGACGGCGAGTTCTTCGAGATCCAGGAGCACTTCGCCAAGAACATCATCATC
>CAMLNW010000134.1 GCA_946481495.1 uncultured Actinomycetes bacterium | reverse complement strand
GGAGTCGGGCTCCGACCTCGCCTCGCTGAAGACGCGCGCGGTCAAGGACGGCGACGAGTGGGTCGTCACTGGGCAGAAGGTCTGGACGACGTTCGCCCACCACGCCAAGTGGTGCATGCTCGTCGCGCGCACCGACCAGGACGCACCGAAGCACCAGGGCATGACCTACTTCCTGATGGACATGGAGCAGGACGCGGTCCAGGTCCGGCCGCTGCGCCAGATCACCGGCGAGGAGGAGTTCAACGAGCTCTTCATCGAGGAGGCGCGGATCCCCGACGAGAACGTCGTCGGCGGGGTCGGCAACGGCTGGGCGGTCGCGATCACGACACTGATGCACGAGCGCGCCGGGCTCGGCGCCGGCTCGGCCGCGTCGGTCAAGATCGCCCTCAGCCAGCTGATCGAGCTCGCCAAGCAGAACGGCGTCGCCGACGATCCCGTCGTCCGTCAGAAGATCGCCGCGCTGCTGATCGAGACCGAGGCGCTGCGGCTGAACGCTTGGCGTGGCTTGACCCAGATCATGAAGACCGGCGTTCCGGGCCCCGAGGGCTCGCTGCCGAAGCTGCAGTGGTCGGCGGTCAACCAGGGCCTGACCGAGCTGGCGGTCGCGATCCAGGGCGAGCAGGGCATGCTGCGCGAGTCCGATTGGACCTACCGCTTCCTGCGCGCCCGCGCGAACTCGATCGAGGGCGGTACGACCGAGATCCTCAAGAACATCATCGCCGAGCGCGTGCTGAACCTGCCGAGGCTGCGATGAACTTCGACTTCTCCGACGACCAGCAGGCGATCAAGCGCACCGCGCACGATCTGCTCGCGGATCGCTTTAAGCCCGACACGGTGCGCGAGCTGGCTGAGGCTGAGCGCTACGACGACGCCAACTGGAGCGAGCTCGCCGAGCTCGGCTGGGCCGGGATCGCGATCGACGAGGCATATGGCGGACAGGGGCTGGGAACCGTCGAGCTGGCGATCCTCGCCGAGGAGCTCGGCTACACGGTCGCGCCAGTGCCGTTCCTCTCGAACGCGGCCGGCGGAATCGCGATCCAGCACGCCGGCAGCGACGCCCAGCGCGAGCAGCTGCCCGGCATCGCCTCGGGCGAGGCGCGCGCGACGGCGGGGCTGCTGCGCAACGGCGTCGCGGCGCTGGTTCCCGACGCGGACAGCGCCGCGACGATCGTCCTCTTCGACGGTTCCGGTGGTGGCGTCGTGCTCGACGCCGCCGACTGTGAGATCGAGCCGCTGGCGACGATCGACCAGACGCGCCGCTACGCGCGCGTCACGCCGCGCGACGGCGCGGGCGAGCCGCTTGGCGGCGACCCTGGCCCGGCGCTCGACCGGATCGCCACCGTCGTCGCGGCCGAGATCGTCGGCGTCGCGCAGAAGACGCTCGAGATGGCCGTCGAGTACGCCCGTGACCGCCAGCAGTTCGGCCGCCCGATCGGCGCTTACCAGGGGGTCTCGCACCGCTGCGCCGACATGCTGCGCGAGACCGAGAGCGCCCGTTCGACGACCTACTGGGCCGCTTGGGCGGCCGACGCCGAGCCCGAGACGCTGCCGCTGGCGTCCGCGATGGCGAAGGCGCTGGCCTCCGACGCCGGCTGGAACGTGGCCTCCTCGGCGCTCCAGGTCCACGGTGGCATCGGCTTTACCTGGGAGCACGACCTCCACTTCCTGCTCAAGCGGGCGAAGGTCGACGGAGCGCTCTTCGGCTCCGCTTCAGAGCATCGCGAGCGCGTAGCTGCGCTCTCAGGGCTCTAGACAGCCGGACGGTCGGCGAGTGACGGCATTGGCGGCTCGCCGTCGCCGGGAGTGCCGCGCCGCTCCGAGCCCTCGGAGAGCAACTCGAGTCGCGCGATCTCGCGCTCGCCGAGCACTCGGGCGGGATGGTCCGCCGGGAGGCCCGAGATCAGCGTCCGGATGCGGTTGCGGAGCTGGAGCGCGAAGTGCGGGGTGGAGGCGCCCATCAGCTGATGCACGTCCTCGACGGTCGGCTCGCGGTCCAGCCGGCCGGGCTGCTCGTACTCGCTCACCGGGGAAAGTCTACGGGCAGGGTCAGGGGGTCTGCGCTTGAACGGGAATCAGCTCGGTGACGGCGTCGAGCTGGGCCTGCTCGTCGACCGAGACCTGCTCGTCGTCGCCGAGGATCCAGACGCGGTTGTAGACCGCCTGGCCGGGGTCGTCCTCGTAGCCGGGCTGGACGCTGAGGAAGTAGTTCTCGAGCGCCACCGGCAGCTTCTCGGCATTGTCGGTCAGCAGCAGCGGGGCGAAGACCCCGCGCGTGGCGAGCGTCGCCGCGGCGGCCGCGTTGAGCGGTCGATCGACGCCGGCGACCGTGAAGTTGTAGCCGGGGACCGTCGCGCCCCAGCCGAAGTCGCCCTCCTCGTAGCGGGCGAACTCGATCGCGTTCTCGACCGGTTGCGCCGCGCCGATCCGGGTCGTGCGGCCGAGCTTGCGCAGCTGGGCGAGCGCCTTGTCCGAGACGGCCGCCGGCGGGCCGAGGACGAAGATGTTCGGCTTGTCGTGCGCCGCGATCGCCTTGCGCGTCGCGGGCGGGACGTTGTCGCGCTGGGTCAGCAGCACCGTGTCGCCGGAACGGGCCGCCCAGGCGGCGGCCGGCATCGCGAACGCGGGCTGCTCGCCGGAGACGACGACCACGTTCTTCGACGGCTCGCCACGCGCCGCGGAGAAGAAGCGGTCGATCGCGGCGGCGCGCTCGTAGGGGTCCGCCCCCTCGATGCGTGCGGTGCGGTAGCCGTCGGGCTTGGCTGGCTCGTCGCCGATCCGGATCACCTGGGCATCCTCGGACAGATCCGAGCCGCGTGGGTCGAGACGGTCGAGCGTGTCGGCCGAGACGTTCGGCAGCTCGTCGCCGTTGGAGAGCAGCAAGGGCGCGCCGATCGGCTTGGCGGTCAGCACCGCCGCCGTGATGCCGGCCTGCCAGTCGTCGGAGTCGACCAGGACGACCGCGTTCGGTCGGTTCGACTCCGTGGTGGCGGGGAAGGCGGCGTTTGCGACGCCGGCGGCGTCGCCGGCCGCGTCGTCGCCGCCGACGCGAACGGTGTTGCGGGTGGCGGTCGACGGGAAGCCCAACTGGGCGGCGGCCTCGTCGCCGTCCGACGGCGGTCCGAGCTGGGGCGGACGGTTGTCGTCGTCGCCGAGGCTGCAGCCGCCCACGGCGACGGCGGCGAAGGCCATCAGCGTGGCCGCGGTCCCTCGATTCACCCGCACGGCTCCGGAGACTAGCCGGCGTGTTCGCGCCGCGCGTTGCCCGCGTTCGACGGTGTTTCGACTGTCGCGCAAAGGTCGATCCGCTGCTATTGGTTGACTGGACAGTCAACGCTTCGCGAAAGGGTCTTCAACGTGGATTTCAGGCTCAACGACGGGCAGCAGGAGTTCCAGCAGCACTGCCGCAAGTTCGCCACCGAGGTGATCCGGCCGGTCGCCGACAAGCACGACCGCGAGCAGTCGGTACCGTGGGACGCGATCAAGCAGGCGCGCGCCTGGGGCCTGCACGGCACGCCGATGCTCGAGCGGATGGGTGCCGACAACGACGGCATGATGGGCGTGATCTACGCCGAGGAGCTGCACTGGGGCTGCGCCGGGATCGCGCTCTCGATCGTCGGGTCCGGTCTGGCTGCCGCTGGCATCGCCGCCTCCGGCACGCCGGAGCAGATCGGCGAGTGGGCGATGCAGTGCTACGGCGAGGGCGACGAGATCAAGCTCGGCGCCTACGCGGTCACCGAGGCCGGCGCCGGCTCCGACGTCAAGTCGCTGCGCACCACAGCCAAGCGCGACGGCGACGAGTGGGTGCTCAACGGCACCAAGGTCTTCATCACCAACGGCGGAATCGCCGACGTTAACGTCGTCGTCGCCAACGTCGCGCCCGAGCTCGGTCACCGCGGCCAGGCCTCCTTCGTCATCCCGAAGGACACGCCCGGCCTGCGTCAGGGCAAGAAGGAGGACAAGATCGGCATCCGCGCGTCGCACACCGCGGAGCTCGTCCTCGAGGACTGCCGCATCCCGGTCGAGTACCTGCTCGGCGGGATGGACAAGCTCGAGCGCAAGCTAGAGCGCGCCCGCTCCGGGCAGACCAGCGGCTCGTCGAACGCGCTCGCGACCTTCGAGGTCACGCGGCCGATGGTCGGCGCGTCGGCGCTCGGCATCGCCCAGGCCGCCTACGAGTGGACGCTCGAGTACCTCGAGGACCGCTCCGACGAGAACGGTCCGCTAATGGAGCAGCAGCGCGTCCAGCAGGTGCTGGCGGACGTCGCGACCGAGATCGAGGCGTCGCGACTGCTCGTCTGGCGCGCCTCCTGGATGGGGCGCAACGGCGTGCCGATGACCGGCGGCCAGGGCTCGATGTCGAAGCTCAAGGCCGGCGACGTGACGATGTGGGCGACGACGACGCTGATGGATCTCGTCGGCGAGGCTGCACAGTCGACCGACTGCCCGCTCGAGAAATACTTCCGCGACGCGAAGATCTACCAGCTGTTCGAGGGCACGGCCCAGGTTCAGCGACTGGTCATCTCACGGATGCAGCGGCGCGAGTACCAGGAGCGGCTGCAGGCCGCTGCCAGCGCACTCGCCGGCGCTGCGGCCTAGAATCCGCGCTACGTCCAGCCGCCGTGTGGGCGGGTGGTCCGGCTTCTCACCTTCGGGCGGGCGCCCAATTTGAAGGTCGAGGGGCTGGATCACCTGCCGGCCGGGGACGCAGTCGCCGATAGCGCCACAATCACGCTGTGGAGCTCTCGCTAGCCCCGGGCCCGATCGCCTACCTGCTGCTCGCGGAGTTCCTCTACCTGCGCGCGGTGCGGATCCTCGGCGGCCGCGGCTACGACGTCCCGTTCTGGCAACAGGTCGCCTGGCACGGGGCGATGGCATGCATGGCGATCGCGCTGCTCGGGCCGCTCGACCCGCTCGCCGAGGACCTGCTCGTCGCCCACATGGGCCAGCACCTGCTGATCGCCGACATCGCCGCGCCGCTGCTGCTCGTCGGGCTGCGCACCCCCGTCTACGCTTTCCTGATCCCCAAGCCGGTCCTCATCCCACTCGCCCGCAGCAAGCCGCTGCGCTCGGCGTTCCGCTTCCTGCGTCAGCCGCTGGTGGCGATTCCCGTCTGGATAGTCACGCTCTACACGTGGCACTTCAGCTTCATGTTCGAGTCGGCGCTGACCAACGACTGGGTCCACGCGCTCCAGCACGTCTCGTTCGTCGGCGCGTCGCTGCTCGTCTGGTGGTCGGTGATCGAGCCGAAGAAGCGGCGGCTGCCCGGCGAGCTCTGGAAGGTGCCCTATCTGCTCGGGGCTCGTCTCGCCGGGATGTTCCTCGGCATGGCGTTCATCATCATGCACACGCCCGCCTACGACCACTACGTGTTGCGCACCGAGGCGCACGGCTGGTCGCCGCTCACTGACCAGCAGGTGGCGGGCGGCATGATGCTCGGCCTCGACTTGCTGGTGATGCTGTTCGCGACCGGGTTCTTCTTCTACCGCTCAGCGGAGGATCACGACAGAGCCGAGCGGCAGCGGCGGACCGCTGCGCTCAGCCGCCGATGATCAGGCAGGTCGAGGTGCCGTGCGCCAGGAGCTTGCCGGCTCCATCGCGCAGGTATCCCTCCGCCGTGGCCACCTGGCGGCCGCGATTGACGACGCGTCCCTCGGCCGCGATCTGGCCGGTCTCGACGGTAATCGCGCGGACAAGGTTGAACTTCGTCTCGAGCGTCGTGTAGCCCTGGCCCTGAGGGAGCGTGCTGTGAACCGAAGCACCCATCGCGCTGTCGAGCAGCGTCGCGGCGAGGCCACCGTGTACGACGCCGATCGGGTTGTAGTGCTGCTCGCCCGGCTCGGCGGTGAAGACGACGCGACCCTCGTCGACCTCGGTCAGCGTGAAGTCGAGTAGCCGCTGGATCGGTGCGGGCGGCAGCTCCTCGGCGCGGATCGCCTCGAGGAAGTCCAGTCCGCGCATCGCCCGTGCTTGCTCGCCCAGCTCGCCGGGGTCCTCCCAACTGACAATCATCGACCGATCCATTCACCCTCCCCGATTACAGAGCCACTAGTCTAGGTTCTCGCTCGTTCGACCCCTATAGAGGGCTAAAGGAGATACACGATGGCAGGCCTCGGCGGACGCATGTCTACGGTCGTAAAGGCCAAGATTTCGAAGATGCTCGATCGGGCGGAGGACCCGGCCGAGACGCTCGACTACGGCTACCAGAAGCAGGTCGAGCTGCTCCAGAACGTCAAGAAGGGGATCGCTGACGTCACGACCTCGAAGAAGCGGCTGCAGATGCAGTCGCAGAAGATCGAGCAGTCGGTCGTCAAGCTCGACACCCAGGCCCGTCAGGCGCTCGCCCAAGGCCGCGAGGACCTCGCCCGCGCTGCGCTCGAGCGCAAGACCGTCGCCCAGACCGAGCTCCAGTCGCTCGACAGCCAGATCGAGCAGCTCGCCTCCCAGCAGGAGCAGCTGACCCAGAACGAGAAGAAGCTGCGCGCCAAGATCGAGGCCTTCCGCACCAAGAAGGAGGTCATCAAGGCCCAGTACTCCGCCGCGGAGGCGCAGGTTAAGATCTCCGAGGCCGCCAACGGAGTCGGTGAGGAGATGGCCGACCTCGGCCTGGCGATCCAGCGCGCCGAGGACAAGACCGAGGAGATGCGCGCCCGCGCTGGCGCCGTCGAGGAGCTCGAGGCCGCCGGCACCTTCGACGACCTCTCGCAGCTCGGCGACGGCCAGGACGACATCGACCGCGAGCTCGCGCAGCTCGGAGCCAGCGGCCAGGTCGACGACGAGCTTGCCGCAATGAAAGCCGAGCTTGGAACGGGCGGCGGCGAGTCGCCCCAGCTCGGCAACGGAGAGGAGAGCAAGTGATCGTCCGCATCTCCGGCGAGGGCCAGTACCGCCTGCCCGACGCCGACGCCGAGCGTCTGAACGAGCTCGACAACCGCGCCGTCGCCTCAGTCGAGGCCGGCGATGAGACCGGCTTCGGCGAGCTCTGGGCCCAGATGCTCGCGCTCGTCGAGACCGACGGTGAGGTGATCGGGGACGACGAGCTGGTTCCGTCCGACGTCATCCTGCCGCCGCGGGATTCGAGCTTCGCCGAGGCTGCGGGCGAGTTCACCGGCGAGGGGCTAATTCCAGACTGACCTAGGGGCGCTGCGTCTGAGGGTCTGGCGGTGCTGGCCGTTGCTCCTATGTCAAGTGGGTTGTTGGTTGGGGTTGGGTGGTGAGGGTG
>CAMLNW010000133.1 GCA_946481495.1 uncultured Actinomycetes bacterium | reverse complement strand
CTGCCGGTACGCGCTCGCCATCTCGTTTCCGGTGTTCTGCTTGAGCGGATAGATCTCGCACAGCGCCCGGTTCTCGACCAGATCGTTGACCATGATCCGCAGCCCCGATCGCCACGCCCGCTCGATCCACTTCCAGTAAGTCCCCTCATGGGTCAGCGACTCGTCGCGCGGCCAGCCCGCGAAGCTCGGCCAGCCATCCGTGCTGTGCGTTCCGACCGGCGACCCGAAGGCGAAGAAGTTCTCCGCCACCGCCCCGACCCCATTGCCGACATGGTCGACACAGTCCCGCATCGCCACCGTCACCCCATACGGGCTCCACGGCCGCCCACAGTGGAACCGCCCACCAAGGAACTGGAACCCACCCAGATGGATGTGGTCGTCGAGGAACCCCCTTACCGGCGCCGTCGGGCTCTCCCCCTTGAACGGCTCCCCCGTCACGTTGACCTCGATCTCCGGAAACTCAGCGCAACCGGTCGCCGGCTCGAACGTCCAGCGCGGCGCCGTCGATGCCACCTGAGCGAGCCGGCCGAGCGCGTCAACGCCCAGGCTCTTGCCCGAAGACAGGTTGGTCAGCCGCAACGTCGCGCCGCCGTCGACCACCCGCCAGTCCGCCGTCGGACCTGGTGTCGCGATCGGCGCCACGGTTCCCAGCAGTCCAGCCGCCGGCGTCCGCGCATCGGGTCCGTAAAGCAGATACCTACCAAGCGCGCTCGCCTTCAAACGGAACGGCGTCGCCGCCGCCACGCTCTGCGCGTTCACCGGATACCCGAGCGCATCCTTCGTGACGAAACGCCCCGTATTCGCATCGCGCAACGCGTAGCAACCATTTGCGTAGCTGTAGATGTCGGCGGCGCTAGCTACTGGAACGACAACAGCGGTGATGGACACGCACGCCGCGAACGCAAGCGCGGCTCTCAAAGCGAACGCCTTCAAATGTCCCTCTTGCAGATGGCCATGTGCTCCCTCGGCCCGTGTCCTCCCCCACCTGCCGCGCTGATAAACGTGAACCACGGCGCTCGCGCGGTCGGATGACGATGTCCTCGGAGACGGTTCTCAAGTCTCCGAGGACATCGTCATCCGGGCGCTCCCTACCCCGCTTGACGTACGACCGGATTCTTCGCGGCGCCAGCCTCATCAAGGCGGCGAACAGACGTCGTATACGGCGCATTCCGCGCAATCTCGGGATCCTCAGCCGCCTCGACCAAGATCGCCCGAACCACACCCGCGAAGTCGTCCAGCGTCTCCTTCGTCTCCGTCTCGGTCGGCTCGATCATCAGCGCCTCTTCGACCAGCAGCGGGAAGTAGACCGTCGGCGGATGCACCCCGTGGTCGAGCATCCGCTTTGCGATGTCCAGGGTCCGGATGCCCAGCTTCTCCTTCGCCCCGCGCCCCGACAGCACGAACTCGTGCATGCAGATCCGGTCGAAGGCGATCGGCAGGTACTCGGCGACGTCCGGCTCGGCCAGCAGCGCGCGCAGGTAGTTGGCGTTCAGCACCGCCGTCTCGGACGCCTCGCGCAGCCCCTCGCCGCCGAGCGAGCAGATGTAGGTGTAGGAGCGCACGAACACCCCGAAGTTGCCCTGGAAGCCGCGCAGCTTGCCGATCGACTTGGGGCGGTCGTGGTCGAGCGCGAAGCGCGGGCCGTGGCCGTTGTGGCCGTCTTCTCGAACGACCTGCGGCCGCGGGATGTAGGGCTCGATGCGGTCCGACACGGCGATCGGCCCGGCGCCCGGCCCGCCGCCGCCGTGCGGCTGGGTGAACGACTTGTGCAGGTTGTAGTGGACGATGTCGAAGCCCATGTCGCCGGGCCGCGAGATCCCCATGACGGCGTTGAGGTTGGCGCCGTCGTAGTAGAGCGTCGCCCCCACGCCGTGCACGATCGACGCGATCTCCTCGATGTTGCGGTCGAAGAGGCCGAGCGTGTTGGGGTTGGTGAGCATCAGGCAGGCGACATCGTCGGTCGCCTTGGCGCGCAGGTCGTCGAGGTCGACGCCGCCGTGCTCGTCGGTGCCGACCTTGACGACCTCGTAGCCGGCCATCGTCACGGTCGCCGGGTTGGTGCCGTGCGCGGTGTCGGGCGTCAGCACCTTGTGGCGGTGCTCGCCGTGGTCCTCGTGGTAGGCGCGTGTGACGAGCAGGCCGGCGAGCTCGCCGTGCGAGCCGGCGGACGGCTGGAGCGAGACGTGCGGCAGGCCGGCGATCTCGGCGAGCGCCTGCTGGAGGTTCCACATCAGCTCGAGCGCGCCCTGGGCGTGGTCGGCGTCCTGGAGCGGATGCAGGCGGGCGTGACCAGGCAGCCCGGCGACACGCTCGTGCAGCTTCGGGTTGTGCTTCATCGTGCACGAGCCGAGCGGGTAGAAGCCGCTGTCGAGGTCGAAGTTCTTCTTCGACAGGCCGTTGTAGTGGCGGACGATCTCGGGCTCGGCGATCTCGGGCAACTCGGCGGGCTCGCTGCGCCGCAGATGCGCTGGCAGCAGATCCTCGATCGGGGTCTCGGGCACGTCAGTCGGCGGCGGCGTGAACGCGCGTCGGCCGGCGACCGACTTCTCGAAGATCGTGCGGGTCTGCTCCTCCGCCCGCGGGTCGAGGACGGCGCTCATGCGTGCGCTTCCTCTCTCACGGAACCGAGCACAGACGCCAACCGATCGATATCGGCCTTCGTGCGACGCTCGGTGATCGCGACGAGCAAGCCGTCCTCGTACTCCGGATAGTCGCGACCGAGCCGATAGCCCGGGTTGATCCCGGCGGCAAGCGCACGCTCGAAGACGGCGTCGATATCCGGCACGCGAACGGCGAACTCGCGCACGACCGGGCCGGGGTTGATCGCCTCCAGGTCAAGCGTCTCGCGGGCGTAGTGGGTGCGGCGCAGCATCAGCTCGCCGAGCTCGACCAAACCCTGCTTGCCGAGCCACGACAGGTAGATCACGCCAGCGAGCGCGTTGAGTGCCTGCGCCGTGCAGATGTTGTGCGTCGCCTTCTCGCGCCGGATGTGCTGCTCGCGCGTCTGGAGCGTCAAGACGAAGCCGCGCTTGCCGTCGACGTCGCGCGTCTCGCCGGCGATCCGGCCGGGCATCTTGCGGATGAACCGCTCGGCGGCGGCGAAGAAGCCAAACGACGGACCGCCGAAGTCGAGCCGGTTGCCGAGCGTCTGGCCCTCACCGACACAGACGTCGGCGCCGAGCGCGCCCGGCGGCTCGAGGATGCCGAGCGGCAGCGGGTCGGCCGCGACGACGAACAGCGCGCCAGTCCGCTTGGCGGCCTCGCCGAGCGTGCCAAGCTCCTCGACCGTCCCGAGGAAGTTCGGCTGCTGGACGAAGACGGCGGCGGTGTCGTCGTCGACGAGTGCCGCGAGCGCGTCGAGGTCGGTAGTGCCCTCGCTGTCGAGCCCCGCCTCGGCGACCGTCATCCCGTAGCCCTTCGCATGGGTCGCGAGCGTCTCGCGCGAGTGCGGATGCAGACCGCGCGACACGACGAACTTGGTCCGCTTGGTCTCCAGCTTCGCGAGGTAGCCGGCGGCAGCGACCGCCGACGGGCCCTCGTAGACCGAGGCGTTCGAGACCGGTAGTCCGGTCAGCTCCGAGATCGCCGTCTGGTACTCGAACATCACCTGCAGCCCGCCCTGGGAGATCTCGGGCTGATAGGGCGTGTAGGGCGTCAGGAACTCCGAGCGCTGGAGGATCGAGTCGATCAGCGCCGGCGTGTAGTGGTCGTACATCCCGGCGCCGAGGAAGCTCGTCTCGGCGTCGGCGTGGGTGTTGCGCGCGGCGAGCGCCGCGAGGTGGTCGTAGACGTCCTGCTCGGCGAGCCCGGCGGGAAGGTCGAGCGGGCGCTGGAGCCGCACGCCCTCCGGGATCTCGGCGAACAGATCGTCGACCGTGCCGACGCCGATCGCGTCGAGCATCGCCTGGCGGTCGGCGTCGGTTGCGGAGGTGTAGCGGCTCATCAGGGGAGGAACGTCGTCCTTCTAGGACAGCAGATCGCGATAAGCGGCCACGTCGAGCAGCTGATCGATCTCGCTGAGGTCGCTGAGCTTGACCTTGACCAGCCAACCGTCGCCGTAGGGGTCGTCGTTGATCTTCTCGGGCGAGTCGGAGAGCGCCTCGTTGACCTCGACGATCTCCCCGGACAGCGGCGCAAAGACGTCGGAGACCGCCTTGACCGACTCGACCTCGGCGTAGGCGCCGTCCTTGGCGACCGTCGATCCGACCGCCGGCGGGTCGTAGAAGACGACCTCGCCAAGAGCGTCCTGGGCGTACCAGGTGACGCCGAAGACGGCGACGTCACCGTCGATCCGCGCCCAGTCGTGCTCGGGGTGGTACTTGAGGTCCTCTGGGTATTCGGCTGCCACTCGCGCTGTCTCCTCTTAGGGCTTGTAAAGGGGCTTGCTGCGGACGGCCGCCGCGCGGAGCTTGCCGCGCACGTCGACCTCGATCGGAGCTCCCGGCGTCGCCGCAGCCGCCGGCAGGTAGGCCATCCCGACGCCGATGTCGAGGCAGGGCGACAGGCTGCCGCTGGTCACGACGCCGTCGCCATGGGCGGTGCTGACCGGGTTGCCCTGACGCGGGATGCCGGGGCCGGTGAAGGCGAACGGAACGAGCAGCTGCGCCGGTTTGAAGTCGCGCAGCGCGTCCGCGCCGATGAAGTTCGTGTCGGGCTTGCAGGCCCAGGCGAGCCCGGCCTCGATCGGGTTGCGGTCGAGCGACAGGTCGTTGCCGTAGAGGTGGAAGCAAGCCTCGAGCCGCAGCGTGTCGCGCGCGCCGAGCCCGACCGGCGCCACGCCCTCGGCGAGCAGCGCGTCCCAGATCTCGCCGGCGTGCTCTGGCGGCGCCATGATCTCCACCCCGTCCTCGCCGGTGTAGCCGGTGCCGCAGACCAGGCAGTCGACCCCGGCGATCGCGACGGTGGCGGTGCGCATGCGGGCGGGAAGCTCGCCACCGGCGATCCGCTCCACCGCGGCGCGGGCCTTGGGCCCCTGTACGGCGAGCATCGCGTAGCGGTCGGCGGCGTCGACGACCTCCACGTCGAAGCTCCCGGCGTGCTCCGCGAGCCAGGCGTAGTCGCGCTCGTGGTTCGAAGCGTTGGTGACCGTCAAGAAGCGCGGTCCGTCACCTGACAGCCGGTAGCTGAACAGGTCGTCGAGCACTCCCCCGTCCTCGCGACAGAGCAGCGAGTATTGGGCGCCGCCCTCGGCGAGTTTGGTGACGTCGTTGGAAAGCAGGCGCTGCAGGAACGCCTCGGCGTCCAGACCGCTGGTCTCGACCTGACCCATGTGCGAGACGTCGAAGACCCCAGCCGCCTCGCGCACCGCCATGTGCTCCTGGCGCACCCCCTCGTACTGGACCGGCATCTCCCAACCCGCGAACGGCACCAGGCGCGCGCCAGCCGCCTCGTGGCGGTCGTGAAGCGGGGTTCGGCGGAGTGTTTCGGCGGCGGAGGGCACGCCGCGGAGAGGCTACCTGCCTGCGCGGCGTAATTCGGACCGGGATCGGCCGTTGGACGGGAAAGCAACACGACCGAAAGGCCATTCCGATGCACAGCAAGTCCACACTCAGCAGGCGTTTCCCGACCGCGACGGCCCTTGCGGCCGCCGCGCTGCTGGCGCTCCCCGCGTCGGGACTGGCCGCCGATACCTTCGGCAGCCGCTTCGCCAACAGCCCGAACAGCGGCGCATGCAGCGACGTGATGTCCGCTCCCTGCACCTATGTCTCGTTCATCCATCCCGCTGTCGGAACCGGCGATCCGTACTCCGGCGGCGCCCCGAGCGACGGCGTGATCACGAAGTTCCGGATCCATGCGAACGGGCCAGGCTCCAGCGTTACGTTCCGGCTCGCCGACA
This sequence comes from uncultured Actinomycetes bacterium, assembly GCA_946481495.1. Next base: position 1,457 of record CAMLNW010000133.1, on the reverse strand, counting down.
TCACCCGCCAGAACCCCGACTCCGCCCAGTCGCGGATCGTCGCCACCGGGCCGACGGTGACAATCGCCGGCACCGGTGAGATCGAGGAGTTCCCGGCGCGCGTGCCGCTGAAGCAGGGCAACCACTTGGCGATCGACACCAGCACCGCCCAGGCGGTCTACGCGTCGAGCGGGAGTGACTTCACCTATGTCTACGCCCCGCCACTGGCCGACGGAGCCGCGCTGCGCGCCTCCGACGCGGTGACCGAGGAGCTGCTGGTCGCCGCCACCTACGAGCCCGATGCCGACAAGGACGGCTACGGCGACGAGACCCAGGACCAGTGCCTCGGCAACGGCAGCGACGCCACCGCGCCCTGCAAGCCGCCGGTCGGCAAGCCGGCGGTCAGCGGGATGTCAGTCGCAACCACCACAACCGGAGCGCACAAGCTGACCTACCGCCTCTCTGAGGCCGCCAAGGTCACGGTCAAACTCCAAAAGGCCGCCAAGGGCCGCAAGGCGAACGGCAAGTGCCGCAAGCAGAGTGCCGCCAACGCCAACCGCAAGCGCTGCACCCGCTGGGTCGGCGTCCGCAAGTTCAACCGGAGCGGAACCAAGGGTCTCAACGACCTGAAGCTCGCGAGCCGCAAGCTCAGCGCCGGGCGCTACCGGGTGCTGCTCACAGCTCGCACCTCAGCTGGCACCACCACCAAGCGCATCGCCTTCCGCGTAAAGAAGTAGCCGCTACGCCACGAAGGCCGCGAACACACTGAGGGCCCCGCCAACGCGGGGCCCTCAGTCGTTCAAAGCTAGCTCGCCGGCCGGCGACGAATGCCCGAGTAGCGATTCCCAAGCGGATCGGGCGTTCGTCGTCCGGCCGGCAGACGCCGACGGAGATCTAGTCCTTCAAGAACTCCGGAATGTCGATGTCGTCATCGGATATCTCGAGCGACGAGCGCTGGTTGTCGTCCATCGAGACGTCGCGGCGGCGTGGCTCGCGGCGGCGGCCGGTCGAGTCCTCGCTGAAGAGGGGGCGCGACTTGGCCCCCTCGAATCCGGTGGCGATCACCGTGACGCGGACGTTGTCGTCGAGGCCGTCGTCGACGACGGCGCCGAAGATGATGTTCGAGTTCTGGTCGGTCGCGCTTTGGATGATCTCCGCGGCCTCGTTGACCTCGAACAGGCCGAGGTCGCTGCCGCCGGTGATGTTGAGCAGGATGCCAGTGGCACCCTCGACCGACTGCTCGAGCAGCGGGCTGGAGATCGCATGGCGGGCCGCCTCGGCAGCGCGGTTCTCGCCGCCGGCCTCGCCGATGCCCATCAGGGCGGAGCCGGCGTCCTGCATGATCGTGCGGACGTCGGCGAAGTCGAGGTTGATCAGGCCGGGGATCGTGATCAGGTCGGTGATGCCCTGGACGCCCTGGCGCAGCACGTCGTCGGCTTCGCGGAACGCGTCGAGGATGCTCGTGCGCCGCTCGACCA
>CAMLNW010000132.1 GCA_946481495.1 uncultured Actinomycetes bacterium | reverse complement strand
ATCGCGGGTTGCCAAGTGATCAGGTCATCGCTTGCGACGACCTGATAGTTACGCGTTGCGAAACAGGGCCCCATGGTCAACCGCATGCGGCGCAGATCCGGAATCCATTCCGGCAGGAGCGTGAAGCGCGACATCGAATCCAGCGGATCGAGCCCCGCCGGAATCGCGGTCGATCAGGCGACGGGCAATGTCTATGTCAGCGACGCTGGCTTCAACCGCGTCCAGGTGTTCACCGCTGACGGCACGTTCATCCGCGCTTTCGGCCAGGACGTCGTGTTCGGTGCCGGCGGGGAGAACGCGCCGGCCCAGCCGGCGATCCAGTCGCTGGCCGTCGACGCGACCGCGGGCCAGTATCGGCTGTCCTTTCAGGGCCAGACGACTGGCGACGTCGCCTTCGACGCGACCGCCGGGCAGGTCCAGGCAGCGCTCGAGGGCCTCAGCTCGATCGGCGCGGGCAACGTGACGGTCACCGGCGCCGCGATGCCGTACTCGGTCGCGTTCACCGGCGCGCGCGGCAACGCGCCGCAGCCGCTGATCGCCACCGCCAATGGCACGACGCCGCTGTCCGGCGGCGCTGCCAGCGCGACCGTGACCAGCACCCAGACCGGCTCGTCGGGCTTTGAGGTCTGCACCGCCGCGGCGACTTGCAAGGCGGGTGTCGCTGGCGCGACCGCTGGGGCGTTGACCGCACAGGGCTTCCCGGCGGTCGCGCCTGCCGGCGCGCCGAACGCCGGGAATGTTTTGGTCACCGACGCGGGCAACAACCGTGTTCAGGAGTACACCCGTGGTGGCGCGTTCGTTCGCGCGTTCGGCTGGGACGTCACCGCCGCCGGACCTGGAAACACCGGTACCGCGTTCGAGGTTTGCAACGCGCAGGCCTTCGACATCTGCAAGGTTGGCGCCGATGGCTTCGGTGCCGGCCAGTTCGCGTCCGGCACGCCGACGAGGATCGCAGAGGACCCGGCGGGCAACGTCTACACCGTCGAGGCGAGTGGCACCAACAACGGCGCGATCCCTCCCGTCGCCACCAGCGGCTTCCGCGTCCAAAAGTTCACCCTACCCTCGAATACCGTCACCCCACAAGGTACTTTCGACGCAGCCGAGCTCAGCGGGACCATCGGCAGCGGCCTAGGAGCCCTTCTCGATTTCCCGAGCGATATTGCCGTGGACGCCACCGGCAACGTCTATGTCGTCAAGCGCTTCCCGCTCGGGACGGGAACCCCGCCGGTGGTCATCGAGGCAAATGGCACAACTATCGAGAGGTCGCAGACTCGACTGGTCAAGGTCGACCCGACCGCGAACTCCGGTACCGGCGCGATCGTCGAGACGATGCTCGCCAACACTGGGCAGGTCGGTGGGTTCTTCATCGAGGACGTGCAGGGTCTGGCCGCCAGTCCTACCGGTCCGCCGCTCTATGCCGTCACCAGAAACGGCAACATCACGCGTCCGCGGGTCTTTCGAGTCGATGAGATCACGGGGTTGACCGCGACGGTGTCGGTCAGTGATGTTGCTGCTACATCGGCGACGTTGAAGGCCACCGTCACGCCAGCGGCGATCCCGTTGAGCACTTCGTATCACTTCGAGTATTCCGACAACGGGGTCGATTGGGTCAAGGCGCCGGAGACCGATGTGAACATTGGCAACGGGTCCGGTGCCGGCGATCCAGCCGGTTGTCCGGTTGGCAATCCCGCGACATGTGAGGTGTCGCGCAAGATCACCGACCTCGCTCTGGACACGACGTATCAGTACCGGTTGGTGGCGTCGACTCCGTACAAGGGCACAGTCGTGACGTCGGCGGCGGGATCGTTCACCACTCATGTGGCGCCGCCGGTCGCGGTCACCGGCACGGCGGTATGGAGCGGACCGCCGGCCAGCGGTCCGAGCCTGACGTTCAACGGCGATGTCAATCCGCAAGGCGTTCGGACGACGTACCGCTTCGAGTACGTCAGCCAGGCGGACTTCGACGCGACCGGCTATCAGACGGCGGCGAGCGTGCCGGCGGCCCCGGTGGAGGCCGGGCATGGCAGCGCGTCGGTCGAGGCGCTCGCGTCGGCTTTCGAACTCGATCCGTCGACGCCCTACCACTACCGGCTCGTCGCGACCAATGTGGAAGGCACGACCATCGGTGACGACCGGATCGTCGCCGCGCCACAGGCCGGCGACCGCTTCTACGAGCTGGTCAGCGACGGCGACGGCTACGGTGTCGGGTTGATCCCTGGACGGTTGACGATCTCTGATGACGGCAACCGGGCGATGTTCATAGCGCCGGCGTTCGGCGACCAGCAGAGCTCGCCCTACATCACCAACCCCAACATCGCACAGCGCGGCCCGACAGGCTGGACGACGACGCCGATGGGCCCCGACCCCGCCCACTCCACAGGTCTCAGGGGTGCGGGCGACTCGCAGCTCACCAAGCGGCTGTGGACGGGGCAGTCGGTTGCGGAGCAGGTACGCGGCGAGGCGCAGTGGGTCTTCCGCAACCTCGACGGAAGCCTGACCCCCGCATCGCCGAAGATCGCCCCGCTCGACTTCGTCGGCCCGCTCGGGACGTACGAGATGCGCGGCGGCTCGGCGGACCTCTCGACGTTCGTGTTCGAGGCCAGCAACGACTCTGCTACCGCTGGTTCCACCCTTTTCCCAGAGGAGCCGCTCGTTCGCGCAGACGGCCCCAGGTACTCGAATCTGTATGAGGTTGCTGGTGCCGGTACCGCGAGCCCATCGTTGAGCATCGTCAATCGCGGCGTCAACGATGCGGTGATCGGTGGTGCTTGCGGCGCGCGGCTTGGCTCGGAGGGAGACGTCAACGCCGGGCGTTCAATGACCAGGGCGGTGTCGTCTGATGGGTCGGTGGTGTATTTCAGCGCTCGTGCGGGGGCGTCGGCCGCGGGGAGCTGTGACACCGGTGCCGGTGTGCGGATCTTCAAGCGTGTCGACTCGACGACGGTGGCTGTGTCGGCGTCGCAGTGCACCCGGACGGCGTCCGATCCGGGTGGTGCGTGCAGCACTGTCGGTGGCGATGATTTCTATTGGGCGGCGTCTGCCGATGGGTCGAAGGTGTTCTTCACCAGCCCGCGGCAGTTGACCAACTCCGATACCGATACGACCAACGACCTCTACCTCTATGACTCCTCACCCCCGGCTGGTGAGCCGAACTTGGTGCAGGTCTCGGCCGGTCAGGTGACCACCGGCCACCCAACTATCGGATCGGGTGCCGGTGTCCTCGGCGTCTCGGATGTTTCGATGGATGGCTCGCGGGTGTACTTCGCCGCAACTGGGCAACTGACACCGCAAGCACTGGCGGGGTTCAACAACCTCTATGTGTTCGAGCGCGACGCCGCGCATCCCAACGGCCGGATCGGGTTCATCGGGTCTTTACAGTTCGGCGATCCCGACTCCGACCTCTGGAGCAAGGTCAGCGGGTCCGCTGACAAGGGCCGGCCGGTGTACGCGCTGCCGTTCTATGACACCGACCTGGACGGTAGCCGTGTGGACGGCGATGGTCGCTTCCTGGTGTTCGTATCGGTAGCCCGGTTGCTAGCCGAGGATCAGGACTTCGTCGACGACCTGTACCGCTACGACGACCAGACCGGGCAGCTAGCTTGCCTGTCATGTAGCGGCGACCAGGCGATCCCGGTCGCGATCTACGGACAGCAGATCAACGTCGCCAACGCCGACAGCGTGCAGGAGCGACGGATCGCCAGCGAGGACGGCTCGGCGATCGTGTTCACCTCACGCGAGCCATTGGCCGCGGAGGACACCAACGTCGTCACCGATGTCTATCTGTGGCGCGACGGAGCCTTGACGTTGGTCTCGGGCGCGACCGGTGATCGCGGCGTCGTCGGAGCGGGCGGAACCGACTTCCAGAACGGTGTCGGTGGTCCCGCGATCAGCGCTGATGGGAACAGTATCTTCTTCCAGACTCGTGCGACGCTCGTCGCACGAGATACCAACAACGGTGGCTACGACTTCTACGCTGCGCGTGTCGACGGGGGCAGTCCGCTGGTCGCGCCTCCGGCCTCGTGTGGGGCGTTGTCGGGCTCTTGCCTTGGGCCGGCCGCGTTGCCGGTCGCGGGTTCGCCGTCGCGGACCGTGTCGGGTGGTGGGAACGCGGACTCCGGTGAGCGCAAGGCGCTCTCGTTGGGTGCGCTTTCTTCGTCGCAGCGTCGCAGGGCGGCCCGGACGGGCAGGCTCGCGGTCTCGGTCCGCGCGAGCGGCGCGGGCGAGGTTCGCGTCGTCGCGAGGGGCCGGGTCGGTAAACGGGTCCGCCAGGTCGCTCGTGGGTCGGTCCTGATGGACGGCGGTGGGCGGGTGACGGTGCGGCTGCGCCTCGATCGGCCGGCGCGGCGCCAGCTCGCCGCTGGTCGTGGCATGAAGCTGACGATCCAGGTGCGCTCTGCCGGTGCGCGAGCGCGATCTATGACCGTGCGTCTGCCGGGAGTCTCGTCATGAGGCGCTCTAACGACTTCGACAACTCGATTACTAGAGGTGAGGTTGTGAGCATGGGTAGCGCAACGGGGTTTGCGGCAGTCGCGATGCTGGTGTCAAGAGCACGGGTGCTCACGGTGACATGCGTAGCGCTGTTGATCGCCGCGGCGGCGTTCGCCTCGTCGGCGCAGGCCGCCGGGTTCGGTATGGACGTCTCGCACGCTCCCGCGACGATCAACCGCGGTGATGAGTACGCCACCTACACCGTCACGGTTACCAACTCCGAGGACGCCGCGACATCCGGGCCGACCAGCGTCCTGATCGACCTGCCGGACGGGACGATGCTCGTCGACGGGTCAGGTACTGGCTGGACGTGTGTAGTCGGAGCTCGTGTCTGCTCCAACCCGACCGCGGTCGCCTCTGGTGCGAATTTTCCCACGCTCACGGTGGGGGTCTATCTCGATCCCGACACCGCCCCTGACATCGTCAACGCGACGTTCACCGCGTTCGGCGGTGGCACACCGTTGCATTCTCTCGTCGGGGACAGCTTCACCCTCGGCCCGCGGCTGACGTTCGGGCTGAGCAACTTCGTCGCGACTGCCAACGCCGCGCTTGGGGACGACTACACCCAGGCCGGCGGCCATCCGTTCAGCGCCAACACGGCATTTGACTTCAACACCCACACCGTCCAGCCCTACCTCGACCCGGATGCTCCCGGCGGTGGCGGGTTCGGCAGGAATCGCCCGACCGAGGAGGTTCGCGACGCGGCCGTGAACCTGCCGCTCGGTTTCGTTGCCAACCCGTCCGCCATGCCGGGTGGCTGTCTGGTCGAGCAGGTGACGTTGGGAACCTGTCCGGCACGGTTCGCGGTCGGTCGCGTGTGGGCGAAGCTTGCTGGTTTCCGCGGCGTCGATCAGCTGGCAGGGGTCTACAAGGTGATCCCGGAGAAGGGGTATCCGGCGGAGTTCGCGTTTCGTCCGGGCTCGATCTCGCCGGTGACGGTCGTTCTGCGTCCGAAGCTGCGGCCTGGTGATTTTGGGATCACGGCGTTGGCGCCGTTGCCGCCGCAGTCGCCGGTCCTGTTCGGGGTGGAGTACTTCCAGTTCTGCTCCTACGGGGTGAACGTCGTGCCAGCCACCTATCAGCCTGCGGCGCTGAGTTGCAAGGCGCCGGGTGACCCAGGCGCCTTGAAGGTGCCGTTCATGACCAATCCGACGCGTTGCGACGGCGGTCCGCCGGTGACGTCGATCGATGTCGCCTCCTACCAGAACCCAGGTGCTAAGGACTCGGCCGGCTTGCCGGATCTCAGCGATCCGGATTGGAAGACAGCGACCGCGGTAGCGCCCGAGGTCACGGGCTGCGATCAGGTGCCGTTCGAGCCGTCGGTGACGATCGCCCCGACGACGACCGCACCGGATGCGGCGTCGGGTCTCGACGTCGACCTCGAGGTCCCTCAGGACGGTCTGCTCGACCCTGACGGGATCGCCACCTCGCATCTGAAGAAGACCGTCGTCAAGCTGCCGCAGGGCCTAACGGTCAACCCGTCGGCCGCGTCCGGCTTGCAGGGCTGCTCCGACGCTCAGATCGGCATCGGCAACAGCGACGAGCCCGCTTGCCCGGACGCTTCGAAGCTCGGGATCGTAGAGGTCGTCTCGCCATTGCTCGACCGGGAGCTGCTGGGAGAGATGTACCTCGCGACGCCGAAGTCGACCGACCCGGCCTCCGGCGAGATGCTCCGGCTGTTCATCGTGGTGCGCAACGACGACCGCGGGATCCTCGTCAAGCTGCCCGGCTCGACGGTCGCCGACCCCCAGACCGGCCAGCTGACGGCGACCTTCGACAACAACCCGCGGCTGCCGTTCGACACGCTGAAGGTCAAGCTCCGTGCCGGTGATCGTGGTGTGCTCGCCACACCCCAGGACTGCGGCGAGAAGACGACCGAGACGACACTGACGCCATGGAGCGGCACCGGTGACGTCGATCAGACCACTGACGTCGACATCGCCGGCGATTGCGCAGAGCGGTTCGCGCCGGACTTCGACTCCGGCAGCACCGACGGCCAAGCCCGCGGAGCCGGCGGAACGTTCAGCTTCAAGTTCTCCCGCCAGGACGGCGAGCAGTGGCTGCGTGGCCTCACCGCCACGTTGCCAAAGGGGCTCCTGGCCTCTGTGAAGGACGTGCCTCTCTGCTCCAACGCCCAGGCCGGCGCCGGCGACTGTCCCGACGCGTCGAAGATCGGCATCGTCGACGCCAAGGCAGGCGCCGGCGACCCGTTCGTGTTGGAGCAGAAGGGTGAGCTGTTCCTCACCGAGGGCTACAAGGGCGGCGAGTACGGGTTGGCGGTCAAGGTCCGTCCGGTCGCCGGCCCGTTCCGCGGCGACATGGAGCTGTCGCCGATCGTCGTCCGCCAGGCGATCCACGTCGACCGCGCGACGGCTCAGGTCACCGCGATCTCGGATCCGTTCCCGATCATCCATCACGGCATCCCGCTGCGGGTGCGAGAGGTCAACGTGTTGGTCAACCGGTCCGGGTTCATGCTCAACCCCTCTGACTGCGACCCCAAGCAAGTCGGCGCGGACCTCACCTCGACAGAGGGAGCCACAGCCAATCTCACCGACCCGTTCCAGATGTCGAGCTGCTCGGCGCTGCCGTTCGAGCCGAAGCTCGCCCTCACTTTGACCGGCCGTCGCCAGGTCACCACGGGCACCCATCCCGGTATCCGCGCCCAGGTCACCCAGCAGGGTGTTTCGGAGGCTGGGATTGAGAAGGCTGTGGTGCGGTTGCCGAAGAGCCTTGCGTTGGATCCGAACAATGCGCAGGCGTTGTGTGAGTTCGAGGACGGCACCAAGCCCGATCTCGAGAATCATTGTCCGGCGGGGTCGATCGTCGGTCGTGCGCGGGCCAA
>CAMLNW010000131.1 GCA_946481495.1 uncultured Actinomycetes bacterium | reverse complement strand
GTCTCGGGAGTGGCGTCGGCCAGCGCTGAGCGTGCGGCGTGGTCGGCGGCACGCAGGCTTCCGCGAGATCGGCCAGGCGGCGAACGGCGCCGAGAACCCGAGGAACAGGATGCCGGCCTCGAGCACGCTGACCAGCCGATCGAGCGCGCCGAGTTCGTGCGCTTCAGCGCCGTGCTGGGCGGGCTGCCGGAGCTGCTTGGCGAGGGGCGGTGTGTGTCAGTGGGGGACATACCGGCCTTCGCGGCGCGGGTCACCGCGCTCTGGGCTGATCCGGCCGCGCGCGCAGCGGAGGGCGATGCTTTGATCGCCAGGGCGCGCGAGCGCCACTCGCGCGAGCGCTACACGCAGGACCTGCTGGGGCTCTACCACGACGTCTCGGGCTAGCGAGCGGCGAGCCGCTGGCGCCACCAGTCGAGCGTGTCGCGCACCGTCTGCTCGAGCGCGATCTCGGGCTGCCAGCCGGTCGCCGCGGTCAGCCGGTCGTGGCTGCCGCACATGTCGCGTGCGTCGTTGGCGCGCAGCCGCGCGGGATCGACCTCGTGGTGGACCGGGATCCGCGCGTGCTGGGCGACCAGCTCGACGAGCTCGGCGACCGAGGCGGAGCGGCCGCTGCAGACGTTGAACGCCCCGCCGTCGAGCTTCGCCGCGAGCGCGTAGGCGCGCACGACGTCGCGGACGTCGGTGAAGTCGCGCCGCGACTCGGGGTTGCCTGTGCGCAGCGTCATCTCCGCCTGGCCTCCCACCTCGGCCTCGGCGACCTGGCGGGCGAGCGAGCTGACCACGTACTCGTCGCGCTGACCGGGACCGGCATGGTTGAACGGTCGCAACCGCACCGCGCGCATCCCGAACGCCTCCGCGTACTGGCGGCCGAGCATGTCCGACGCAGCTTTGCCAACCGCGTAGGGGTTGCCTGGCTCGAGCGGCTGGTCCTCGGCGATCGGCAGCGCCGGTGCGTCGCCATACACCTGACCCGAGCCGACGAGCACGACCGCGGCCTGGGGCGCCTCGTAGCGGGTGGCCTCGAGCAGGTTGAGCGTCATCGCGACGTTGGTCAGCAGTCCCTGGTCGGGACGGTCCCAGGACTGGCTCGGCGAGCTGAACGCGGCGAGGTGGTAGATCGCGGCGGGCTGGAGCTCGGCGACCGCTGTGCGAACCGCCGCCGCATCCTCGAGATCGAGCTCGGAGCTCGGCGGCGCGACTGCGCCGTCGCCGAGCAGCTCGACGAGATAGCGCCCCGCGAATCCGCTGCCCCCTGTCACGAGCGCTGCGGTCACGCGCGGCGCTCCCGGAAGTACTGGCGCGCCACCCCCGCGACGAAGCGCGGGTTCGAGCGTAGGTAGCGCGGCAGCTGGCGCCGCGGCTCCTGGACGACGCGGTGGGCCCACTCGAGGCCGCGGTCCTGCATCCAGCGCGGTGCTTGCGCGACGCGGTCGGCGTGGAAGTCGAACGCCGCGCCGACGCCGCAGAGGACCGGCGCTTCGAGCTGTGGCCGCAGCCGCGCCATCCAGCGCTCTTGCTTCGGCATCCCGAGCCCGACCCAGACGACGTCGGGCTCGTCGGCGTTGATCCGCGCGGCGATCGCGCGGTCGTCGTCGGCCGACGGCTCGCGGTGCGGCGGCGACCAGTCGCCGACGATCCGCAGGTCCGGGTTGTCGCGCAGCAGGTTGGCCTTCAGCGCCGCGAGCGCGTCGTCGTCGTGGCCGCCGTAGAGCCAGACACGCTGGCCGCGGCGGGCGGCATGCGCGCAGTGGCGATGCATCAGGTCCGGGCCGTAGACGCGGCTGTGCAGCTTCTCGCCGTCGCCGAGCAGGTTCGCCGCCCAGACGACCGGCATCCCGTCTGGGACCGTCAACGTCGCCTCGCGCAGCGCGGCCATCAGCAGCGAGTCGTCCTGGGCGGTGACCAGCGACATCGCCGGCGCTGCGCAGACCCAGCCGCGCTCGCGCCGCTCGACCATCGCGTCGAAGTCGCCCTTCCACGCCTTGACCTCGGTGGAGAGCGCCCGCTTCTGCGCGGCTGCCTTGTCCTGCGCCGCAGCCGCGCTCGCGGCGCGCGACCATCGCGTCGATCACGCCGATCGCGCCCTCGTAGTCGGTCATTGCGATCGGCACCCCGAGCACGTCGCGGCGGCGCACGTGCGCGGCGGCGCTGGCTTGCTCTGGGAGCGTCCCGGTTGGAGGCGTCCGGCTCACCCGCGAGAAGATACGCCTATGAGCGATGCGCGCCGCTTGGCGACGGGTTCCCTGGCGCAGCAGGCGTCGCAGGTGGCGGGTCTCGTCGCGATGGTCGCCGTGATCACCGTGCTGGCGCGGCAGCTGACGCTCGCTGAGCTCGGCGTCTACGGACTGCTGAACTCGCTCGCCGGCTATCTGCTGATCGTCCAGAACGCAGCCGCCGGCGCCGCGGTGAAGGCGATGGCGTCGGCGCGCGACGAGCGCGAGGGCTCGGCGGCGTTCTCGACCTCGGCGTTGATGTACGTCGCGGCGGGGGCGCTCGCCGCCGTCGCGCTGACCGCCGTCGGGCTGATCTTCGCCGCCGTGCTCGACCTGACGCCGGAGCTCGCTCGCCAGACGCGGCTCGGCGCGGCCGCCGCGGGCGTGGTCGCGCTGGTCGGCTGGCCGCTGACCGTCTACCGCGACGCCTTGCGCGCGCGGTCGCGCTTCGTGCTCGCCGCCGGAGCCGAGACGGTCGGCATCGTCGCCAGCATCGGGCTCGTCTTCGTGCTGGTCCTCTCCAACGCGCCGCTGTGGGCGCTGATCGGAACCGCCAGCGCGATTCCGATGCTGGCGGGGGCTGCGTGCCTCGTCGCGGCAAAGGCGACCGCGCTGCCATGGCGGCTGCGGCCGCGCCTGGCGACGCGCGCGGCGGCGCGCGAGTTCCTCGGGCTCGCCGGCTACATCTCGCTTGCCGAGGCGTCGAGCGCGGCCGTATACGCGGCGACGCGGATCATCCTCGGCATCGTCCGCTCGCCGGCGACCGTCGGCCTCTACGAGGGCCCGGTCCGCGCCCACAATCTGATCCGCGCGCTCAACGGCGCCGTCACCGTGACCGTCCTGCCGACTGCCGTCCGCTACCGCGCCGAGGGCGACGAGCGGCGGTTGCATGAGCTGCTGGTCCGCGGCTGCCGCTACGCGCTCGCCGGGATCGTCCCGATCGCCGTCGTCGGAATCGTGCTCGCGGCGCCGATCCTCGGGGCCTGGCTCGGAGCGCGCTTCGAGGAGGGCGGACCGGCGATGGCGATCATGCTCAGCCACTGGCTGCTCAACGGCGTGCTTGGCGTCACGACCGCGATGCTCGTCGCTGTCGGCGCCGCCCGCGACCTGGCGCGCTGGGCGATGATGCTCGGCGGCTCGACGATCGTCCTGGCGCTGATCCTCGTGCCGGCCTTCGGCCTCGACGGCGCGGCGCTGGCGACGGCGATACCCTACGTGGCGCTGTTCCCCTACATGTTGCGCGTCACGCTGCGCGTCGTGCCCGTCCCGCTCGGCGAGCTGATCGGGCGAGCCTTCGTTCCGGCCTGGACGCTCGGCGCGCTGTTGGCGGTGGCGCTCGTCGTCGTGCGACTGACGGTCGATCCGGCCGGCGCCGTTGCGGTTGCCGGCACCGCCTTCGGAGCGCTCGGCGTTTACTGGCTCGCCTACTACGCGTTCGCGCTCGACGCTGGCGAGCGGAATCTCGCGCGCAGCCTGATCGGGCGCCGTCGACCAGCCGCGCGCTAGCCGGCGACCTCGACGCGATCGAGTCGGCACGAGAGCCGGCGGTTGTCCCCGCGCCCGCTACCCGGACGCCACGTCCAAGCTGACACGATCCGGATCTCGTGCTGGCCTGCCAGGTCGTGCGGCAGCTCGAAGCTCTGCTCGAACTCGCCTCGGCGGCGGACGATCAGGCGCCCGAGCGTCTGGTCGGCCACCGACACCGCGAGCACGAGCGGTCGCCGCACGAATGCCTCGTGACGGCCGGCGACGACCAGCCGACGCCTGTCCGCTGGGACATCGATACGCACGGCATAGGCCTTCGACATCCAGCCATCGTGGAACCGGCCGGTGAAGCCGTCCGCCTGCCAGTCGCGCCAGAAGCGGCGCAGGTCGCGCGGATGGTTGTGGCGTAGGCCGAGGGCGAGCGCCGCTGCGCGCGACCGGCGCGACGGGTCACTGTTCTCATAGAGCTGGTCGACGCGGTCGACGAGGTAGCGGCCGTACTGCTCCAGCCAGCCCATCGGCACGTAGCCGAAGTGGCGGCGAACGACCTCCACGCTCTCGCGATAGAGGCCCCCGCGCTCGCCAAGAGACTTGTTCGCTGCGTGCATGCGCGAGGTCGCCAGCGTTCCGGGTATGCGAGTGAAGTCGTGGCGTTCGGAAAGCCTGATCCAGAGGTCGTAGTCGAGTGCGTAGCGCAGACCGGCGTCGAGGCCGCCGACCTCGTTCCAGGCATCTCTGCGGACGAATGCCGCCGGCTGGGAGACCGGGCAGACGTGCTGCAGGCGTGCGCGATCGAAGCTCTCGGTCGGGTATGGCAGCACGGTGTCGCCTGCGGCGTTGACGATGTCGGCGTCGCCGTAGACGACCGCCGCGCTTGGGTTGGCGTCGAAGCCCGCCGCGGCGGCCGCCAGCGCTCCGCGCCTGTAGGTGTCGTCGGCGTTGAGGAAGGCGAAGATCGTGCCGCTCGTACGGGCAGCGCCGCGGTTGATGGCGTCGGCCTGGCCTCCGTCTGGCGCTGATACCCAGCGGATCCGGTCGGAGTAGCTCTCGAGCAGCCCGCGGGTCCCGTCGCGCGACCCTCCATCCATGACGAGGTAGTCGAGCCGCGGCCAGTCCTGTGCGAGCACGCTCTCGATCGTCTCGCGCAGGAACGCCGCCATCTGGAAGCTTGGGGTCACGACCGCAATCTCGGGCGGCTCGTAAGTCAGACGTGGAGGATTCGCGGCAGCGGTCTGAGGCATTGGGCTTGGAACCAGGCGTTACCCTGCTTCGGATGGCGAACGGCGTGAAGGGTAAGCGCGTGCTCCTGACCGGTGGCGCGGGCTTCCTTGGTGAGTGCGTTCGTGAGCGGTTGGAGGCCGCGGGCGCGAGCGAGATCTTCGTGCCGCGCCGGGCGCAGTACGACTTGACCGACGCGACGGCGGTTGCGCGCGCCTACGCGGACGGCAAACCGGACACGGTCGTGCACCTCGCCGCCGAGGTCGGCGGGATCGGCGCCAACCGCGACAATCCGGGCCGCTTTTTCTACGCCAACATGGCGATGGGGCTGCACCTGATCGAGGAGGCGCGCAAGCGCGGGACCGAGAAGTTCGTCCAGGTCGGGACCGTCTGCTCTTATCCGAAGCACACGCCGGTGCCGTTCACCGAGGACGAGCTCTGGAACGGCTTCCCGGAGGAGACCAACGCACCGTACGGGGTCGCCAAGAAGGCGCTGCTGGTGATGCTGCAGGGCTACCGCGAGCAGTACGGCTTGCAGAGCGCCTATCTGATGCCGGTCAACCTCTACGGCCCGCGCGACAACTTCGACCTCGAGTCCAGCCACGTGATCCCGGCGCTGATCCGCAAGTGCGAGGAGGCGCGGATCGCCGGTCGTGGCGAGGTCGTCTGCTGGGGGACCGGCAGCGCGTCGCGCGAGTTCCTCTATGTCGACGACTGTGCCGACGCGATCGTCGCCGCCGCCCAGCGCCACGACGGTCCGGAGCCGATCAACATCGGCGCCCACCGCGAGATCACGATCCGCGAGCTGACCGAGACGATCGCCCGCCTGACCGGCTTCGAGGGCGAGCTCGCCTGGGACACCAGCAAGCCCGACGGTCAGCCGCGCCGCTACCTCGACACCACCCGCGCCACCGAACTGCTCGGCTTCACCGCTTCAACCGACTTCGAGGACGGCCTGCGGCGGACGATCGCCTGGTACCGCGAGCACGCCGCCGCGGCCGCTCCTGCGCGCTAGCGCGCGCGAAGGCTTTTCGGGGTCAGGACGCCGACGATCGTTCGGCCGTCAGGTTTGGTGCGAGTACCAGTCGTCGACGGCGTGTGCGGAGCTGTCGACGGTCAGCTGGGGCGCGTTCTCGGCGAACCACACGGCGGTGCGCTCACGTAGCGCGGCGCCACCCTCGACGCAGGCGACGATTGCGGCGGCGATCGCGTCCGGGTCGGCCGATGGCGCTACGAAGCCGTTGACGCCCTCCTCGATCAGCTCGGCGGCTGCGTTGTCGTCAGCGGCGACGACAACGCTCGGGGTGCCCAGTGCTGCCGCCTCGATCACGACCATCCCGTATCCCTCGCGCGACGATGGCAGCAACATGCAGGTGGCGCGCGCGAGCGCGGCGCCGACCTCCTCGACCGCGACGAAGCCAGGCGCGTCGACGGCGTCCGTGACCCCGGCGGCGTCGATCGCCGCGAGCACGCGCTCGCGCTCGGGCCCGTCGCCGAGCACCAGGCCGCGCAGCCCCGGGACCTCGCGCCGCGCCGCGGCGACCGCCGCCGGCAGCAGCTCGGCGCGCTTCTCCGGGATGTGGCGTCCGGCGAAGACGACCAGCGGCGCGCGCTCACCGCTCTCGGCTTGCGGTTTCAGCGGCCCGCGGTAGAGGCCGGCCAGCCGCACAGCCGGACGCCGCAGCCCCTCGCCGCGCAGCCGCTCGGCGTGGACGTTCGAGAACACGAACGCTTGCGGAGTCAGCCGCGCGCACAGCCGCTGGACCGCCCAGCCGATCCGTCCCCCTACACGGCCGAGATAGCCGCGCCAGTAGTCGAGCGTCCAGACCTCGAACCAGTCGACGCCGATGCGAGCGGGCATGCCGACGAGCGCCAGCCGCGTGGCGAGCAGCGAGAAGTAGGGGAACGAGCAGAGGTGGACGGCGTCGTAGTGGCGGCGGTTGCGCAGCAGGTGGCGCAGCACGCCGAGGCCGAAGCGCAGCGGCGGCCCGATCGTCCGCCGGCCGTCCTCGGTGTAGAGCGGCCCGCCGGGGGATACGGCGATCACTTCCACGCCCGGCAGGTCGGGCTCCTCGCCGTCCTCCCACTGTTTGCGCGTCAGGTAGGCGACGTCGTGGCCCTCCGCGGCGAGGCGCACCGCGAGGTTGCGATACCAGCGCTCGGCGCCACCGACGGTGTGGGGGTAGAGGCAGTCGTAGACGATGCAAACGCGCACGGGCGGTAGCCTAAGCGGCGCAGGGCGAGACTTCGGGGCCGCGGGCGCGTTGGTGTGTCTGAGTCCCGCGTCAATCTGCACGTGCGGGAAGGGACCATGAGCACGATCGAGATCGTGGTCAGCACGACGATGAGCGAATTGCGGATGCCGGGGACGATCACGTTCCAGAACCGTTGCCAGCCGTTCGTGCCGTCGAGCTGCGATGCCTCGATCTGCTCGGTCGGC
>CAMLNW010000130.1 GCA_946481495.1 uncultured Actinomycetes bacterium | reverse complement strand
GGGCAGTTGAAGATGGTGGCGCGCATGATCGCCGCGCGCGGCAGCTTCGGCGTCAAGCGCCAGGTGTTCTTCGTCTCGCTGGGCGGCTTCGACCTGCACGCCACGCCGCTCGCGACCGAGTACCTCGATGCAGCCAGGCAGCTCGCCCTGCGCCAGCGCGGCCAGCGTCTGCGATCCCGCGATGCCGTCGACGACCAGGCCGTGGCGGCGCTGGTAGCGCTTGACCGCGCGCTTGGTGCCCTTGCCGAAGATCCCGTCGGCGGGAATGCCGAGCGCTCGCTGGAGCTGGCGCACGCGCTTACCGCGCGAGCCCTTCTTGAGCGACTTCGAGGCCGCGCTGGCGGTCGGGCCCTGCTGTGCCGAGGCGTCCGCGACTGGCAACCCGGCGAACGGCAGCGCAAGCGCGGCCAGCAGGGCGGCGGGAACTACGGCACGGCGAACGACATCCATCGGCTCGTGGCGCAACGGCAAGGGGGGGATACCTCTCTATTCGAATTTCGCTTTGCGCCTACGAGGTGAGCTGACGGGCTCGCGCTGCCTACTTCGACGCGCTACGCCTGCGATGCCGCCTACCGGCAGTCAGGCGATTCGCCCCCGTGGCCGTGGCCACAATGGGTCCCCCGATCGCGTTGGACGGGCCAGCGCGATTCGGCACGGCCGTCGTTGTATCAAAGAAACCTCCTGCTAGTTGCAGGATTTGTTGCAGGCGGTCTAGGCGGGACCGGCCGTGCAGCCGCGCTGCTCGACGTCGAAGCGCAGCTCGGGAGCGCCCGCGGCGGCCATCGCCGCGCGCGTCGCCTCGGGGTCGTCGCTGTGCACGAGCAGGAAGCCACCGCCGCCCGCCCCGCCGAGCACCGCGCCGCGGGCGCGTCCCGGTCCGACCGCCACCGATTGGAGCTCCGCGATCCGCTCGGTGATCGCGGCCGGTGTCCGTTCGGCCTTCAGCTCCCACTGCTCGTTCATCAGGTCGCCGACGGTCACGAGATCTCCCGCCTCGAGCGCGTCCGCGACCTCGCGGGCGATCTCGGCGGTGCGGTCGAGATTGCGCCGCATCGTTGCTTCGCCGCCGCGCTCGATCAGCGGCGTCAGCATCGACTGCGACGTCTCGCGCCGCTCGCCCGCGAAGAACAGCAGCAGGCGGTCGCGCATCGCGGCGAGCGTCAGCGCCGGCACGTCGAGCTGGCGAACCTCGATCTCCGCGCCGCTGCCGCCCAGCGTCACCGCGGTCACGCCTCCGACGGCGATCGCGTACTGATCGCGGACGCCGACGCTCTGGTTGAGGTGCTCGATCTCCAGCCGGCAGGCACGCGCCGCCAGCTCCTGGGCGCCGAGCCGCTCGCCACGGGCGGTCGCGAGGGCACGCAGCACTCCGACGGTATACGCGCTCGACGAGCCGAGTCCCGTGCCCGGCGGCACGTCGCTGACCGACGCCAGCTCGAACGGCGTCCCGTCCCAGTGGTGCTCGACCGCGGCGTGCAGGATCGGATGCCGGATCTCCTCCGCTCGCTCGACGTCCTCCCATTCGAGGTGCTTGAGCCGGAAGCGACGCGCCAGCGCCGTCGAGAGCATCACGTGAACGTGCCGGTTGATCGTCGCCGACACGGCGAAGCCACCGTGCTCGCGGTAGTGAGCGGGAATGTCGGTGCCGCCGCCCCCCAGGGGGATGCGCAGCGGCGCTCGAGCTACGACTGCCTGGTCCACCCGGCCATGATCGAGCATCGGCCGGCTGGCCGTGTCGTCGCCGTCGGCCAATCGGCCCGGTTTCGGGGTCCCGGTAGCGCGGTACCTGAAGGGAACGGTGAACCGTTCGAGACGCACCAGGGATCGCCGGCTCGGGCCGCGCCGCCCACCGCGCGACGAGCTGCTGAGGCACTCCGACGAGCAGCTCGTCGAGCTCGTGCTCGACGGGCACGATCCCGCCTTCGACGTGCTCTTCGACCGCCATGTCGCCGATTCGCTCTGGTACGCCCGCGAGGTGCTGGGGTCATGGGGCGAGGCCGAGGAGGCGGTGCGTCACTCCTTCGCCGCGGCTCACGCCTACCTCGCGACGCGCGGGCACGAGACGGAGTTCTCGCCGTGGCTGCAGACGATCCTCGGCAACTACTGCCTCTCGATGCTCCAGGCGCGGACGCCGGGTCCCGGGGGGTCCGTCGGCGACAGCGCCGTCGTCGATCTCGGCGAGTGGCGGCTGCGGCGCAAGCTGATGGGCATCGCGCTGCCGATCCCGGCGGGCGCGGGACTGCGTGAGAGCGGCCTGGCAGCCTGTGGGATCGGAGGCGGGGCCGCCGCGACCGCCGGAGCTCCGCTGCTCGGCGGAACGCTGGCGAAGCTGGCGGTGGTGGCGGTTCTAGCTGGGGGCGTAGGAGTGGCGGGGGACGTCTCCTCGTCCTCCGATCGAGGGGCAGCGGCCGATGTCGGGTCTCAACCCCGAGCGATGACCGAGGCAGGTGGGGGCGGGGCGGCGGTCGGCGCCGACCACGGGCGCGAGCCGTGGGGCGGGGCCCGGCACCCGACCGATGCGAAGCTGCGCAAACGGGCCGTCGTGACCCCACCACCGCTTGACGAGCGGGCTCCCTCCGAGCGGGCGCCGGACGGGTCGACACCCCCGGACGCTGGCCCGGCTGGGCCGACGGAGTCGCCGCGGGACCAAGTCGCGCCGGTCGAGCTGCAGGCACGGTCGGTGACAGATACCCCCTCCCGGTCGGCGCTGGGTGAGGTCGGCAACGTCGCCGGAGCGGCTGCTCCAGCGATCAAGAGCCTGGCCGAGTCGCCGCCGCTCGGCTCAATGGGGCTCTCGAAGGTCGTCGACGGGCTGGGGGCGGTCGTGAGCACGCCAGCCTCAGACGTTCGCACCCTGCTGCCCGGCCCAGCGCCGGAGTGAGCGCCGGCGCGGTCACAGTCGACTGCGCCGAGCTCGTCAGCCAGCTACGAGTCCATCGGGGCGGGGGTCTGCTCGGCCTTGACCGTCTTCGAGACGCACTTGCCGAATGCGTTGCGCTTGTTCTTGTTGGTGCCGTACTTCTCGGCAAACGCCTCGGCGCCGATCTCCTTGCGCTCCGCAGCACACTGCTTGGCCGCGTTCTTGCGCTCCGCGATCTGCTCGCGGTCCTCAGCGTCGGCCTCGGCCTTGAGCTGCTTGGCCTTGGCGGAGACGCACTTGCCGTGCGCGTTGCGGCCCTTCTTGCCGCTGCCGTACTTCGCGGCAAAGGCCTCGGCGCCGAGCTCCTCGGCCTCGGCCCTGCACTGCTTGGAGGCGTTCACGTGCGCGCTCTTGCGCTCCTGAGCCTCGTCGCGGGCACGCTTCGACACGCACTTGCCGAACGCGTTGCGGCCATTCGCGTTGGTGCCGTACTTGACGCGGAACGCTTCGCGTGTGGCGTCTGAGCTGCCGCGCTCGGCGCGGCACTCCTGGGCTGCGTTGGTGTGGTCGCCCTGCGTCGGCTGGTCGGCGGTGGCGCCTGCTGGCACGGCGAGCAGCGCTCCTGCCATCACCGCCGCTCCTGTCGCGATTGATCTCTTCATGTCGTGAGCCTCCATATCCGGGGATTCACGACTGACAACGCGCTCAGGGAGCCAAAGTTCGCGAGTACTCGCGAACCTCTTCAAATCGCCCGCGTTGGGTAGGACAATGAGGCTGTGGAGCGCATCGTTCGCATCCCGACCGCCGCACGGGCCCCGCTGCGCGGGCCGAAGCGGCTGCTCGCCCTGCGTTCGGACGCCGGTCTGGTCGATCTCGTGCGCGCGGGCGACGAGGCCGGCTTCGAGGTTCTCTACGACCGGCACATTGCCAGCCTGCTCGGCTTCTGCCGCCATATGCTCGGCTCGCAGGCGGAGGCCGAGGACGCGGTCCAGCAGGCGTTCATCTCGGCTCACGGTGCGCTGCAGCGCACTGATCGCGACATCGCCTTCAAGCCGTGGCTCTACACGATCGCTCGCAACCGCTGCCTGTCGCTCCTGCGATCGCGGCGCGAGCAGCCACATGAGCTGCCGGGGCTCTCGACCGCCGGTCTCGCGGCAGAGGTCGAGCAGCGCGCCGACCTGCGCGAGCTGGTTGCCGACGTCCAGCGGTTGCCTGAGCATCAGCGCGCGGCGCTGCTGCTCGCCGAGCTCGGCGACCTCTCGCACGCCGAGGTGGCCGAGGTGATCGGCGTCGATGCGAAGTCGGTCAAGGCGCTCGTCTTCCGCGCCCGGACCGCGCTCACCGAGCGTCGCGACGCGCGCGCCGCCGACTGCGCGGACATCCGCCTCGAGCTGGCGGCGGCGACTGGCGGCGGCCTGCGCCGCGGCCGGCTGCGCTACCACCTCGAGACCTGCCCCGGCTGCGTCGCCTACCTCGAGGAGACGCGCCGCCAGCGCAAGCTGCTCGGCGTCGCGCTGCCCGTCGTGCCGGCGCTGGCGCTCAGGGACAGCGTGATGTCGAGCCTGGGCATCGGCGCGGGATCGGCCGCTGGCGGCGCTGCCGTGGCCGGTGGTGGAGCCGCCGCCGGCGGGGGTGCGGCCGCGACGGGTGGCGGCGGCGCGGCTGGTATCGCAGCCGGTGGCGTCTCGCTGCTCGGCGGCACGGCGGCGAAGGTCGCTCTCGTTGGAGTGCTCGCGGTCGGCGGCGCGGGTGCGGCGACCCAGGTGGCCAAGGATCGGGACGGCACGGACGTAGCGCCGCCGGCACAGCAGCGGGATAGCGGCGCCGACAGCGCCCGCGAGTCGGGTGACAGCGCGGCACCGGCGGTAGTTGGATCTCCTGCCCGGGCGGGCGGCAAGAGCGAGGGCGCGAGCCGCGGCAGCGCACGCGGTGTAGAGCGCAGGGCGCGCGGTCAGCGCATCGCGCGTGAGCGCAGCGATGGGCGGTCGGCTGCCGGCGCTCCGCGTGGGAAGGCGATCGGCAAGTCGGGTGCGCCGCCGGGGCAGGCGCGGCGCGGTCAGGGCGTCGATCCCGTCAAGGGCGGTGGCCATTCTCGCCCGGCTCCGGGACGGTTGCGGCAGCCATCCACGCCGGGCCAGCAGCGTGCGGTTGGGCGCGGTGGAGGCGGTCGCCCGACGATGCCTCCAACGCCGCGAGCCAAGGAGCCCAGCCCCCAGGTCCCTGAGTCGGCGCCGCCGGCCACCGGCGGCGCCCAGCCGCAAGACCCGCTCGTTGTGACGCCGCCCGGCGGCTGAGCGCCGAATCGGCAAGGCTGTGGCCGTGGCAGCCGTCCCAGAGATCGCCGTCGACACGCTCGTGCTGGCGAGCGAGCCGAGCGCCTGGCGTGACGCCGGGTTCCGGATCCAGGACGGGACTGCCCGTGTGGGAGCGGTGACGCTGCGCCTCGCCGGGCCCGCTGCCGGCAGACGGATCGCGCGTTGTGAGCTGCGCGGGTTGGCTGCTGGCGCCGACTTCGACGGCCTGCCGATCGCGCGCTCGGCTGCGCCGCTCGACTCGACGCTCGCGGACCCGCATCCCAACGGCGTGACAACGATCGACCACGTTGTCGCCTTCACGCCGGACCTCGATCGCACCGTCGCCGCCGGTCAGGAGTTCGGCCTCGACCTGCGCCGCATTCGCGACGAGCCGGCCCCCGCGGGCTCGCCGCGCCAGGCCTTCTTCCGTCTCGGTGAGCTGATTCTCGAGATCGCCCAGGCGCCCGACGGCTCGCCACTGAAGCCCGACAGCCCTGCTCGCTTCTACGGCCTCGCCTTCCTCATCGAGGACATCGACGCCACCGCCGCTTCGCTCGGCGACCTCTGCAGTGATCCCCGCGACGCCGTCCAGCCCGGCCGCCGGATCGCCACGGTCCGCAAGGAGGCCGGCCTCGGTCTCCCGGTCGCGTTCATGACGCCGCGGACGGCTGCTTAGCTCCAGGCTTCCGGCGATACGACGGATAGACCCGGCACGCGATCGAAATGACGGCGATTGCGCGTTATGAGTAGTCGGTTGGCGTCGAGGCAGATCCCGGCTTGGAGGGCATCGCGAATGTCGATCCCCTCGCCGTTCTGCCGAAGACCGGCGAGGGTCTCACCGCCACGCACCCCGGCACTTGGGGTGAGCGGTAGACTTGGTGCGTGTAGCAGCTCCATTACGGGCGCTGGATCGGCGCTGTGGCTTGCTCCCAACGCCAGCTCGAACGTGCTGACGGCCGTGATCAAGTAGCCGCGTCGTCCCAGCCGCTCGAGCAGGTGGGCGCCGGGGCCGCGGCCTCGGAGGTAGTCGATCAGGATGTCGGTGTCTACGACTGGGGCTGAGTCCATGTCGACCACGCATCGCGGAGCTCGGCGGAGAACCGGTCGGCCTCTTCGTCGCTCCAAGCGCCGCGAGCGGCGGCGAACGCATCGTCTGCGCTCGTGTCGTCGGTCTCGCGATCGAGGTACTCGCGAACGGCGATCTCGATGATCGGTGAGAAGCCACGCTCGCCCCTGGCCGCGGCTAGAGCGCGGACTCGACGGTAGAGGGGATCGGATAGCTCGACCGTCGTGCGCATCCTCAGCATCTTAGCATGCATGTGCGCATCTTCGTGGTATGGGGGGTGCGAGGGTCATCGGCTGAACTCTTGCCGAGGCCATGTAACGGCGGGGTTACGTGTGCAACAGGCGCTACCGTCGCCGCGGCTGGCCGAGGTCGTTGGCGATATCGGCGGCGAGCTGGGTGCCGATGAAGGGAGAGAGGGCGAGGTAGGTGGCGAGCGGTGCGATGGCGCGGACCTTGGGTCCGCCGCCGGCGCGGATCGCGTCGTAGAGGAGGGTGTCGATCGCGCCGCCGATCGCCTCGGAGACGAGCGGCGGCGTGTCGGGCGCGAGCTCGTAGCCCGGCTCGAGCAGGCGGCCGATCGCGGCGATCGACTCCTCGTGCCGGCGCAGCGCCTGCTCGCCGGCGGCGTGGACCTCTACGACCACAGCCTCGGCGAGCGGCGGCTCGGCGGCGTAGTAGCTGCAGAGGGCGGTCAGCCCGGCGCGCACGGCGTGCGGCCAGTCGGAGGCGCGGCGGCTGGCGGCGAGCAGCGCGGCCTCGCTCTGGACCTGGGCGAGGTCGACGGCGTCGACGAACGCCTCCTCCTTCGTCTCGTAGTGGGCGTAGAAGGTGCGGATCGAGGTCGACGCGCGCGCGGCGACGTCGGCGAGCGTGGCGGCTGTGTAGCCCTTGTCGTAGACGGCGTCGCAGACGCCGAGCAGGATCCGCTCGGCTTGGTCGCGCGGGGCGATTCGCGCGTCGGAGCCGGGGGTGGCGTGGCCGCGTGGGCGACGCAGCGGGACGGGGGACGGGCGGTAGCCGGCGATCCACGCCGCGAGCGGGCGGGCAAGCGCGGGCAGATCGGTCTCGTGGCGGCGTCGCAGGCGGGTCGCGATCGCGCGGTGGACGGCGCCGACGAGGCTGCGCAGCGCCTCTGGCGACAGCGTTCCGGCGACGTCTGCGCCGGCAGAGGCGCCGACTGCCGGAACAGCGCCGACCGGCGAGTCTTCCGCCAGCGCGGCCAGCGCCTCGCCGACGAGCTCCCGTACGCCGTCGAGGCCGCGCGCCGCGGCGTCGATGGCTGCCGGCCCCGCGCCGTAGGCGTCGACCAGCCATAGCCGCGCCGCCGCCGGCTGGGCGAC
>CAMLNW010000129.1 GCA_946481495.1 uncultured Actinomycetes bacterium | reverse complement strand
GTCTTCGGGTGACGCAAACGAAGGCCCGCGACCCGTTGGGTCGCGGGCCTCCGTCGCCGCGTGGTGGTCTAGGCGGTGGCCGGCTCAGGCTCCGGCTCGGGCGCCTGCTCTGCGGCGGAGTCGTCGGTGGGCTTGCTGTCGAGGAACTCGACGTCCTCGGCGATCCAGTCGTAGTGGTGGCGCTTCTCGCCCTCGGGTCCGGTGACGCTGTGCTGCACGCGCCCGGTGATGCAGACCAGCCGGCCCTTGCCGCTGTGCTCGGCGCAGGTCTTGGCGAGTCCCTCCCACAGCGTGACCGGGAAGAAGTCGGTCTTGCTGCGGTCGCGCTTGCGGTCGGAGGCGATCGTCACGTTGGCGACGGTCTTCTCCGACTTCGTGGTGCGCAGCTCGATGTCCCTGGTGAACCGGCCGGTGATGACAAAGGTGTTCATCTGCTCCTGCTCCTTCTGGTGGGGTGCGGTTGTCGTAGCCCGAAAAGCACGCTGTGCGTGCCAACCTGGGCGGAGGCGGCCGTGCATCCCCATCGGGAGAGAGCGGGAGCTCGAAGACCTCGACCATCCGGTGTGCGAATCGGCTCATCGGGCCGCGTGCGGGGTGGCGTAGACCTCGACGACGGCGGCGATCGCCGCCAGCACGACGACGACCAGCAGAACCCGACCTAGCGGGTGCCTGTGGCGGCGCTGACTGATCCAAGTGGAGCCGGCGAGCGCGAGCGCGGTGCCCTCAACGGGTAGGTGCGGCAGGTAGCGGAACAGGTCGGCGCCGTGTAGAGCGAGCGCCGCGCCGACGCTGAGGCTGTTCACCGCAACGATGCCTGCCGTGACGAGATCCCCCGCGACTCGCCAGGGTCCGGGTCTGCCGGCGGCGGCTCCTGTGAACAGCAGCGGCACGACCAGGACCGCGAGGTTGGCGAGCAGGATGTCGACGACCTCGACCGGCGTGCCGGCGAGCGTCGGCTGCGGGTCGTTGGGGAAGACCGCCAGGGCGGGCGTCGGCCAGGCTGCGGTGATCGCGGCGGCGATCGAGCCGAGCGCGAGCATGGCGAACGCGACGACCGCGACCGTGGGGAGCAGTCGATCGCGCCGGCTCATCGGGGCGCGATCCCGACGTGGACGTGGTTGAAGTGGTTGCCGTACTCCCCGTCGACCTTCCAGATGATCTGGATGCGGAGCCGGGCCGTGGTGGTCGTGACCGCGCCGCCGGCTCGCCCGGCGGTGCTAGCGGCCGAGGGGCTGTAGCCGGCGGTGCGGAACGCGGCGGCGGCGATGCGGTCGCCGTAGCCGCCTCCGGTGACGGGGAATCCGTTGGCGCTCGAGCAGAGGTCGACACCGTTGCCCGACCAGTGATCTGAGACGTTGCCGCTCCCGGTGAGCTGGCTGTGGTTGGTGCCGGTGCAGACGACGAGCGTCCGCTTGGGCGGCAGGTAGCTGGTCATGCGGTTGAGGAACTGCCGCATCGCCGGGGTGAGCCCGACGCCGGCTCGGTTCGCGCCAGGGCCGAGCTGCCAGCGCCCGTTGCCGTGGGCGTCGCCGACGAGCAGGCAGTCCGCAGGGCTGCCCGTGGTCGGCGGCCCGCCGCCGACGATCGGCTTGCCGGCGATCCGCGTGTCGCGACTCCCCCAGGAGTTCACAGTCTTGGTGGCGGTGGCGCGGTCGCCGAAGACGTAGATGTCGACGTGGCGCTGTTTGATCGCGCCGCCGGTGTCGGCGGCGATGAACGGGCCGCGCCAGCCGTAGGGGTTCGGCCATACGTAGACGGGCGTGCCGAGCTTGATGAGCGTTGGGTCGACGGCGATCAGGTAGGCGCGCTTCTGGCCGGCGTTGACGACGATCCCGCCGGCTGTGACCTTGCCGCCGTTCCAGACGTTGATGCCGCCGAAGCTCGGGGCGTAGACGGTCGCCAAGACGCGGCCGGCCTGGTCGGGCGGGAGCTTGGTGCCGCCCTCGCGGTTCTGGAGGTCGCGGACCTCCTTCGCCGACAGGCCGGTGCCTTGGTAGCCGCCGAGGCTGCCGGGGCCGGTCCAGCTACCGGCTGGGCCGCCGCAGCCGGCGGTCGGCTGGCCAGCCTGGACGGCCAGGAACGGCATGGCGAGCAGAAGCGGAAACAGCACCAAGGCCGCGAGCAGCCATGCGAGCGGACCAGGGCCGCGACGGCGGCGGCCTGCGCCGGACGCGACGATCGCGCGGCCGGCGATCTTCCATGCTGCTCCTGCGGCGGGGGCTGCCATCGCCGCTCACGCCTCGACCTGGAGGTCGCGGGCCTGATGCCAGGCCGGGGTGCAGAGCAACTGCAATGCCCGCCAGGGATCGCCGTCGGCGTCCTGCAGGGCGGCGGCGCGGACGGGTTGGTCGCGCTCGGGATCGTTCGAGCAGATCCAGTACTCCAGCGCGCCCAAGGCGATCCGCACCTTGCACCTGCCGCGCGGGCTGAGCAGGTAGCAGGACGAGTAGAGGCCCTTCAGGGTCTCTAGCGCGACGATCGCGTCGATGTCGGTGTCGGTGAGGCCGAGCGACGCCTGCGCCGCCAGGAGGTCGTCGCGTGTGTTGCGGAACAAGATCCGCAGTTGCGCGGACTCGGCGAGCGCGCGGCCCTGCTCGTTGTCGAGGTCCTTGAAGTGCTGGGTGACGATGACCAGCCAGAGCGCGTAGTGGCGCGACCGGCGGGCGTACTCGTTCAGCCAGGCTCCGGCGGCCTTGGTGTTGGTGAGCTTCCAGCCCTCCTCGACCACGACGAAGCAGCGGCCCGCCCAGGCGCCGTGCTCGCCGAGGGTGCCGGCGACCCTTCGGGCGCGGGTGCGTTGCACCTCGCGGTCGATGTGGTCGACGATCGTCAGCACGACGGCTGGGATCAGCCGCTCAGGTGTGCCGGCGATGTCGAACAGCACCAGCGGCGCGTCGGCCTGCACCGTCGTCTCGGCGTCGGTCAGGTGGGCGTTGACCCCGCCCTCGACGTAAGGGTGGAGTCGGGCGACGAGCGAGCGGTAGGCGCTCGCGATCGTCGGGTCGACGTCCTCGGTGTCGTCGCCGTCGGCGAGGCGCAGCAGCTCGTCGGCGAGCAGCGTCTCGCGCGGACGCTCGCCCGAATGGGCGCAGCGCGCGTAGACGGCGGTGATGCCGCGGTCGATCAGAGCCTCGTCCAAGGCGGACAGCTCGCGGTCCTCGCCGTGGCGGTCGCCGATCAGCAGCGCGTGGAGTGCGCGCAGGAACTCGACCTTGGCCGATGGAACGTCGCCGGGGTCGGGTGTGTCCCAGGGGCAGATGACCGCGCCCTGATCGGTGCCGACATAGATGCGGTGGCCGCCGGGGACGTGGGAGATCAGCGTCTCGTAGTGGCCCTGGCCGCGACCGCCGCCATCCTCGGAGGCGGTCGAGCTGCGGTCGATGATGAACCCGCGCATCCCCTGGCTGATGCCGCGCGACAGCAGCGCGTTGGTCGCGACGGTCTTCCCTCCCCCGCTCGGCCCCAAGACCAAGGTGACGTGCGTCTGGAGGATCGGGTCGAACGGATCGACACGGACCAGGAGGCGCTGCGGGTCGGACCATCCGACCAACAGCCCGCCGTCGAAGCCCGACGCCGCCGTGGCGAGCGGCACACAGTGCGCGATGTTGCGGTGGGCGTAGCGGCGGCGCGCGCGCAGGCGGTCGACACCGAGCGGCAGCGTCGATGCCCAACCGTCGGGGTTCACCCACCGGCCGCGCGCCACCCTGGCGTCGGTGAGGCCGGCGAACTCCCTGGCGAGCGCGGTCAGCGCCTCGTCCAGGGCGTCGGCGTCCCCGCCGAGGTGGCGGGCTGCGTAGTAGACCGACACCCGGTAGAGCGCGCTCTGCGCGCTCGACGACAGCTCGGCGTCGAGATCCTCGGCCTCCTGGAGCGCCTCGCGCTCGTCGTGGCCGACGAGATGGCCGCGACGCTCCTTGAAGTCGATCGCCGTCCGCAGCCGTGCCCAGCGGCGACGCTCGCGGTGCCGCGACCGGGCGCGATCGTCAACCGCGACGTGGACGGTCAGCGTCGAGGGGAGCTGTGTCTCGAGCAGGTAGGCCAGCCACCACGGCGACGTCGCCGCCGGCTGGGTGGCGAGGTGCAGCACCTCCTCAACCGTGGCATCGGCGTGGCGCATGACACGTCCGCCCTGCTCGCCGACGCCGAACCCGGCGCCGTGGCAAAGCAGGTCGATCAGCTCGCCGCGCCGCCGACGGGCCTCGTCGGGATCCGTCGCAGACAGAATCCCGGCGAAGCCCTGGAGCAGGTCGAAGTCCGGCAGATCCTCGGCGGCCGGGTGCAGCCGCTCCCAGATCAGCGCCAGGTGCTCGACCGAGGCGAGCAGCCGCCCGTCGACACCGAGACCGGACAGCGCAGCGAGCAGACTGTCCGCGTAGCGGAGGCTGTCGCGCGCCGCGCGCTGATGCACCGCCCAGCTCGTGCGCAGCACCCCACCGGGCGAGGGCCGCAGGCCGGCGAGCTGGTCGCGGATGCCGCGCTCCGGCGTCCACGGGACGACCAGGAAGTAGCGGGCGCTCGCCGCCGCGATCGAGTCCGCGGCAGCGTGGACGGTCTCGGCCTGGGCGGCGAGCAGCCGGCCGCGGACGGCCGCGAGCTCGTCGCGGCCGGCGCGACGGTCGTCGTCGACGGCGACCTCGACGCGCTCGCGATCGGCGGCCAGGGCGTCGCGGATCGGCAGCGGGTCGGTCTGCACGACAAACTGGAGCCCCTGGCCGTCGGGGATCTGGCCGCATACGCGACTCCAGCCGGCGGTGATCCGCTCCAGCGCGTCGTCGCCCGCGGTGACGGGGTTCGGGACGTGATCGCACGCGATCGCGCGGACATAGGTGCCGTCGGTGGTGACGATCAGGCCGTCGGGCTCGACGGCCGCGATCGGCAGCAGACCGGCGAGGTCGCGCGACCGGTCGCGGCTACGCACCGGGCACCTGCTCGACCAGCTCGTCGTCCCATGCCAGCGGCACAGCGTCGGCCGCCAGCGAGGGCGGCTCGTCGTCGAGGACGACACCGCCATCGGGCAGCTCGCCCGGCTTGGGGCGGTAGTCCTTCGGACCTGCCGCCCAGCCGGCCAAAGCGGCGAGGTAGCGGCCCGCGCCGAGCGCCTGCCCGCTCGCGGCGAACGCCGCCATCGTCGGCAGCACGCAGACGATCAGCAGAACGCTGACCGTCGCGCGCACGTCGAACGGGCTGAGCCGGACGAAGGCGTAGAGCAGGCCGGCGCCGGCTCCGACCGCGAGCCAGCCGCGCCAGGACAGGCCGTAGTAGCGGGTCGGGTCATCGAGTCGGCGGAACGTCCGCATCGCCGCCTCCCTTCGAGTCGGGGTCTTGTCGCGGCGGGGACGGCTGCGGCGGCCGGCTCGCCGGCCGCGCCGGATCGGGCGGCGGCGGGTCGCTGGCCGGTCTCGGCGGCGGATCGCTGGGTGCGGGCGGGCGCGGCTCGCTGCGCTCAGCGCCGGCCTGCGGCGCTGGCGTCAGCGACTCGCCCGTCGGTGACGACGAGGTCGACGGAGGCGTGTTCGGGGCGGCGCCGGCGGGCGTGTTCCAGCTCGGTGCTGCGGCGGGGTTCTTCCAGCCCGCGCGGGCGGAGTCGGCGACTCGGGTGGCGGCCACTCCGGCTGGCGATCGGAGCGCGACCCGGCGCGCGGCCCGGCTGCTCGAGGCGAGCGCCCGGCGCCCGCCTGCGCCTGCCGCACCGAGCATCCCGCCGCGCGCGAGCGCGCCGCCACCGGAGAGCGCGGCGAGCGCTCCGGTGCGCGTGCGGCCAGAGAGATGGTTGCCGGCGGTGGTCCGCAGCGCGCCGCCGAGGCGGTCGCCGAAGGCGGCGAGCTTCGCCGTCGCGCCAGTGGCGGCAGCCTGCGCTGGAGTGCGCTGCCCTCCCCCGCCCTGACCGGCGAGCGCGAGCGCGCCGCTGACCTGGCCGAGCACGACGCCGCCGAGCGCCATGCCGATCTTCAACGCGACGCCGGTCGCGGCGATCGAGCCGACGGCGAGCATCAGGCCGCCGATCAACTCCTTGAGCTTGCCGGAGCCGGCGACGGCTCCGGCGGCGGTGTTGGCGTCGTTCATCAGCAGCGCGCCGATGGCAAAGACGACGGTCCAGACGACCGGGATCGCGAGCAACCCGACGGTGGCGGTGATCCATGCCTGGGTGATCGCCTGGCCGCGCTCGGTCGCGGCGATGCCGGGCATCAGCACGCCGGTCACGTAGAGCAGCGCCCCGGCGACGAGGATCATCAGCTTGAGCACGACCAGGCCGACGAGCAGCGCGGCAGCGACGAGCAGCAGCAGCGCGCCGAGCATCGGCACGCCGCGCAGCGCGCCGGCGCCGACGATGAACTCGAACTGCTCGTTGAGGCCACGCTCGACTGCGGGGATGCGGATGATCGCTCGGGTGAGCTGGTTCGCGGCGGTCGCGAGCTGCGCCCACGCGAACGGGTAGATCAGGACGAGCGCAACCGAGACCAGGGCGCGGGTGAACGGGGCGATCGGGTGGTCGTTGCCGACGCCGAGCGTCGCCCGTCCGATCGCGACGGTGAGGCTGAGCGGGATCAGCGTCACCCCGACCCATGTCAGGACGCCGCGCAGGGTGTTGACGCCGCCGAAGGCGTAGCCGCCGGCGCCGGCTCCCCCGGCCGCGTAGTTCGGGACCGAGACGACCCAGGCGACGAAGTTCAGCGCCTCCTTGGCGAGCCAGTCGGGGATCAGCGCGTCAGCGATCCCGGCGAGCAGGTTCGTGACGAACCCGGCGGCTTGTTCGACGCCCCACTCCAGGCCGCCGAGAACTTGGTCTTTGACCCAGCCGAACGGGTCGATGCCGGCGACCGGGAGGCTCATGCCAGCACGGCGGGCACGCCGACCAGGAGCAGCAGCAGGCCGAGACCGGCCTTGAACAGCCAATCGGGCGCCGACCGCACGCCGAAGATCAGCGCCCCGGCCGCAGCGGTGAGGAACAAGCCGATCGCGGTCAAGATCAGCCACTCCGCGTTATCGGTCAACTGCGAGACGAGCTCCTTGAAGGCGCCGCCGCCACGCGGCTGAACACCGTTGAGACCGGCGGCCCGCAGCGCGTGGAGCAGGCCGAAGTTCAGCAGCACGACGACCGCCGCGACGGCGGCGACGATCTGCTCGCGGCTCGGGCGCGGCACCCTCCAAGCGCCGAGCTGGTGAAGGTGGGCTCGGGCAGTGTGCATCGGATGTCCTCCTGTCGCTGGGTTCATGGGCGGGCGAGATCGACGACGCGGCCCGTCGGCGCGTAGGGCAGGTCGGGCGAAGGCGCTGCGAACACCGCGACCGGCCCGCGCAACCGGGCGGGAACGCGCAGCCGAAAGCGCCCTGCCGCATCGGGGTGGGTGACGCGCTCGCTGCGCCAGCCGCCGGGGCGGCGGGAGGCGAGCAGCAGCCGGACGTCGGCGCCGCGCCGCACGCGGCCGACGACGACCGCGGCGCCGCCGTGGCGACGGACGCGCAGAGCGAGGTCGACGCGCACGGTCGCGCGCACGGGCGCCGACACGGCCTGGGTGTCGCCGTCGGCGAGATGCCGCGCGCGGTAGACGTGGCTGCCGTGGAGGCCGGCGATCCGCCAGCGGCCGTCCTCCCGGACCAGGTCGAGCTTGGCCTCCTTGCCGTC
>CAMLNW010000128.1 GCA_946481495.1 uncultured Actinomycetes bacterium | reverse complement strand
GAAGCCGCCGCCTCACGCGCCGACCGGGTGATCGTGACCTCCGACAACCCGCGCTCCGAGGACCCCGAGGCGATCATCGAAGAGGTGTTGGTCGGCACCGGCCCGGACGTCGAGCGCGAGCCGGACCGGCGCAAGGCGATCGCGCTCGCCGTCGAGACGGCCGCTCCCGGCGACGTCGTCGTGATCGCCGGCAAGGGCCACGAGCAGGGACAGGAGTTCGAGGGTGGCCGCAAGGAGCCGTTCGACGACCGTGACGTGGCGCGCGAGGCGCTGCACGCGCTGATGGAGCGCACGCCGTGACCGGACGCGGGGGTGGCGCATGGACGGCGTGACCGCTGGTTGGGTCGCCGAAGTTGCCGGCGCCGAGCTGGTCGCCGGCGATCCCGCCGCGCCGGGGCCGCGCGGCGCGGCTTTCGACACTCGCGAGTGCGGTCCCGGCGACCTGTTCTTCGGGATGCGTGGCGAGCGCGTCGACGGCGGCGAGCTCGCGCCCGACGCCTTCGGGAGCGGCGCCTGGGGGGTCGTCGTCGAGCCCGTCCACGCCGAGCGGGCCGTCAAGCGCGCCCCTGAGGGCGCTGCGGTGCTGGTCGCACCCGACGCGTTGGCTGCCCTCTGGGACCTCGCCCGCGCCTGGCGGCGCGAGCTGGGCTGCAAGGTGATCGGGGTCACTGGGTCGACGGGCAAGACGTCGACCAAGGACATCCTGGCCGCGCTGCTGGCGCCGCACCGCACCACCCGCGCCAGCCCGCAGAACCGCAACACCGGGATCAGCCTGCCGGTGACGATTCTCGACGCGGATCGCGGCACCGAGGTGCTGGTGCTCGAGATGGCGATGCGCGGCGAGGGCCAGATAGCCGAGCTCGCCGCGATCGCCGAGCCCGACGTCGGCGTGATCGTCAATGTCGGCCCGGTCCATCTAGAGCTGCTCGGGACCGTCGACCGGGTCGCAGCCGCGAAGGCCGAGCTGATCCGCGACCTGCGCGATGACGGTGCCTGTGTCGTGCCGGCCGCGGAGCCGCTGCTCGAGCGCCACCTGCGTGACGATCTCGACACGATCACCTTCGGCCCGGGCGGCGACGTGATGCTGCTGTCGTTCGAGGCGCACGGCGATCGGCCGGGAGGGATCTCGGAGATCGAGGCGCGCGAGGAGCGGATCCTGCTCGACCTGCCGTACTCCGAGCCCTACAACCTGCTCAACACGCTTGCCGCGGTCGGCGCCGCGCAGGCGATCGGCGTCAAGCCGAACGGCGCCGTCGAGGTCGCCTTCAGCTCATTGCGCGGCGAGATCGTCGAGCTCGCCGGTGGGGTCACGGTCGTCAACGACTGCTACAACGCCAACCCGATGTCGATGCGGGCGGCCCTCAAGCACCTTGCCGAGACGCCTGCCGAGCGGCGCGTGGCGGTGCTCGGAGCGATGGCCGAGCTGGGCGGGACGTCGCACGTCTTCCACCGCGAGATCGGCGCCGAGGTGGCTGCCCTCGGGATCGACGTGCTGATCACCGTCGGTCGCGAGGCGCTGGACTACGCGGTCGGCTACGACGGCGAGTCCTACTCGGTGCCGACGCCCGAGGAGGCCGGCGCGCTGCTCGAGGAGATCGCGCTGCCCGGCGATCGCGTGCTGGTCAAGGGCTCGCGCTCGGCGGGCCTGGAGCGGGTGCTGGCGTAGTGGGCGAGATCCTGATCGGGGGGATGGCATCCCTCCTCATCTGCATCTTCCTCGGGCCGAAGTTCATCGACTGGCTGCGCGGGAAGGAGTTCGGCCAGCACATCCGCGAGGACGGTCCGGCAGGCCACCACGAGAAGGCCGGCACGCCGACGATGGGCGGGATTGTGATCTTCATCGGCGTCGTTGTGCCGTTCCTGATCCTCAGCGACTACCGCGCGATCAGCCTCGTCGTGCTCGCCGTCGCGCTCGCCTCGGCGGGGCTCGGTTTCGCCGACGACTGGGCGAAGATCCAGAAGCGCCGCTCGCTCGGGATCAACGGCCGCACCAAGCTGATCGTCCAGGCGCTGATCGCGATCGGGTTGTGGCTCGCCGCGACGCGTTACGTCGAGCTCAACGATACGCTGCGCCTGCGCGTCGTCGACGCGTCCGTCGACCTCGGCTACCTCTACCCGGCGCTGATCCTGTTGGTGCTGATGGGGACCACGAACGGCGTGAACCTCACCGACGGCCTCGACGGCCTCGCCGCCGGCTGCAGCGCGATCGTCCTGCTCGCCTTCACCGCGATGGCGTTCACCACCGGCGGCGCCGCCCAGAACGATCTAGCGCTGCTCAGCGCCTGCCTGGTCGGCGCCTGCGTCGGCTTCCTCTGGTTCAATTCGTTCCCGGCGTCGATCTTCATGGGCGATACCGGCTCGCTCGGATTGGGCGGCGCGATCGCCGCGCTGGCCGTGATGACCCAGACCGAGGTGCTGCTGCTGATCATCGGCGGGATCTTCGTGATCGAGGCGCTATCGGTCGTGATCCAGGTCTTCGCCTTCCAGCGCTTCCGCCGCCGCGTCTTCCTGATGGCGCCGCTGCACCACCACTTCGAGATGCTCGGCTGGTCGGAGACCAAGATCATCCTGCGCTTTTGGATCGTCGCCGCGATCTGCTCGGCGATCGGCTTCACCCTGTACCAGTCGTCGATCGTCTGATGGCCCGCCCGCCGCTGCCGCCCGGCCCCTTCCTCGTCGTCGGGCTAGCGCGCTCGGGACAGGCGGCGGCGCGACTGCTCGCCGAGCGCGGCGAGCGTGTGATCGCCTGCGACGCCGCGACCCCGGACGTTGAGCTTCCCGACTCGGTCGAGGTTCAGCTCGGCGTCAACGGCGTCGAGCTGCTGGAGCGTGGCATCCAGACCGTCGTCAAGAGCCCCGGCGTCCCACGCGAGGCGCCGGTCGTGGCGGCGGCGCTCGATCGTGGGGTGGAGGTGGTCGGCGAGCTCGAGCTGGCCTGGCGGCTGCTGCCGAACCGCTTCGTCGCGGTCACGGGAACCAACGGCAAGACGACGACGGTCGAGCTGCTCGGCGCGATCTGGCGCGCGGCCGGTCTGCCGGTTGCGGTTGCCGGCAACGTCGGTACGCCGCTGGCGTCGTTGGTCGGCGAGCTCGACCCGGCGGCGACCGTGATCTGCGAGGCGTCGAGCTTCCAGCTCGAGGACTCGGTCTCGTTCGCCCCCGAGGTCGCGGTGCTGCTCAACGTCGAGGAGGACCACCTCGACCGCCACGGCGATCTCGCCTCCTATCGCGCCGCCAAGGAGCGGATCTTCGTCAACCAGCGCCCGGAGGACTGGGCGGTTGCGCCGGCCGACCTCGTCCCTGACGGGGTCGCCGGGTGGGTCGGCTGTGGCGACGGCTGCGACGCCGACGTCTGGGACGGCTGGATCCGCTTTCGCGGCGAGCCGCTGCTCCCGGTCGGCGAGCTGCGCATCCGCGGCGAGCACAACCTCGACAACGCGCTGGCCGCTACCGCGGCGGCGCTGGCCGACAGCGGACTCGGCGAGGCGCCGTCGGGCGCCGGCGACGCCGCGCCGCCACCCGGCGCGGTCGCGCCGTCGGCCGTGGCCGCGGCGCTGCGCACGTTCCCTGGCGTCGAGCACCGGTTGGAGGAGGTTGCGACCGTCGGCGGCGTCCTCTACGTCAACGACTCGAAGGCGACCAACCCGGCCTCGGCGCTGCGCGGCCTGCAGGCATTTGACGGCGGGGTCCACGCGATCCTCGGCGGCAGCCTGAAGGGGGGAGGGTTTGGTTCGCTCCGCGACGAGGTGAGCACACGCTGCCGTGCCTGCTACCTCGTCGGCGAGGCCGCGGACACTCTCGCGGCTGACCTCGAAGAGACCGTGTCGCTACGGCGCAGCGGGACGCTCGAGCAGGCCGTCGCCGACGCGGCGGCGGCCGCCGCGTCGGGCGACGTCGTCCTGCTCTCGCCGGCCTGCGCGAGCTTCGACGCGTTCGCCAACTACGAGGCGCGCGGCACCCGCTTCAAGGAGCTCGTAGCCGCTTTGGAGAGCGGAGAATGAGTTTTGGACCGCGCGTCGAAGGGGTCCCGGATGGCGAAGAGCGGCAAGCGGCCGATCGAGTACTCGATCCTCTACACCGCCACGCTCTGCATGCTGGCCGTCGGCGCGGTGATGGTCTATTCGGCGTCGTCGGCGGAGTCCTTGCTCGACGGGTCGGGCGATCCGTCGATGTACCTCAAGCGCTACGTCGCCTTCGGTCTCGTCGGCCTGGGCGTGATGCTGTTCACCGCACGGCATGGCTTGAAGCTGGTGCGCCAGGCGACGCCGCTGTTGCTCGGCGCCTCGTTCTTCCTGACGATCGCTGTGATGCTGCCGGGAGTCGGCGTGACGATCAACGGGGCTACGCGCTGGCTCGCGGCCGGGCCGCTGCAGTTCCAGCCCTCGGAGCTGCTGAAGGTCTCGCTGGTCCTCTACGCCGCCCAGGTGCTGGCGACTCGTCCGCGTTCGATCGAGACGCTCGAGGGGATCGCCAAGCCGCTGCTGATCGTCGTCGGGGCAGCGTTCCTGCTGCTGATGAAGCAGCCCGACATGGGCACGACGATGGTGATCTGTTTCGCGATCGGTTCGCTGCTGATCGTCGCGGGCACGCCGATGAAGCTGATCGGGACGCTGGCCGGCGGCCTGGCCGGGCTGGCGTTCGTGCTCGCGATCGTCGAGCCGTACCGGATGGAGCGCATGGTCTCTTTCCTCAATCCGTTCGCGGATGCCGGCGACACCGGCTTCCAGGCGGTCCAGGGGCTGACGGCGATCGGCTCCGGCGGGCTGTTTGGCGTCGGGCTCGGGGAGTCGGTGCAGAAAATCTTCTACCTGCCCGAGGCCCACACCGACATGATCCTGGCGATCATCGGCGAGGAGCTGGGACTGGTCGGGATCGCCGGCGTCGCGGGGCTCTACGCGATGATCGGCTATGCCGGCCTGCGCGCGGCGAAGGCGGCCCGCGACCGCTACTCGAAGCTCGTCGCGGCCGGCATCACGTCGCTGATCCTCTGCCAGGCGACGCTCAACTTCTTCGCCGTGCTCGGCCTGGCGCCGCTGACCGGCGTGCCGCTGCCGTTCATCTCCTACGGCAGCACGAACCTGATCGTCCTGCTGGGCGGAATGGGGCTGTTGCTC
Source organism: uncultured Actinomycetes bacterium (assembly GCA_946481495.1). Next base: position 2,721 of record CAMLNW010000128.1, on the reverse strand, counting down.
AACGTGGCGGCGACCGGCGGTGTGCCGGCGCGCGCAAGCAAGCCGCGTCTGCGGGCGATCGACGGAGGTGGGGCCGGTGAAGGTCGCGATCGCCGCCGGCGGGACAGCGGGGCACGTCGTGCCGGCGCTGGCCATCGCCGACGCACTGCGGGCTGACGGCGCCGAGGTCGAGTTCTTCGGTGGCGAGCGCGCCGAGGCCGAGCTCGTCCCAGCCGCCGGGTACCCGTTCCACGCGCTGCCGGTCCGAGGGATCGACCGCCGCAACCGGCTGAAGGCGCTGCGCGCGATGCTGCTGGCTGTGCGTGCCACGGCGCGTGCGCGCAAGCTGCTGCGGAGGATCGGCGCCGATGTCGTGATCGGCGGCGGCGGCTACGTCGCCGGTCCTGTCGGGCTGGCGGCGCGCTCGCTGAGGCTGCCGCTGGTGCTGACCGAGGCCGACAGCCACCTCGGGATCGCCAACCGCCTGCTGGCGCGCACCGCCGAGCGCGTCTTCCTCGCCTTCCCGCTCGCCGGCCGTGAGGGCGGCCGCTACCGCGTCGTCGGCCGGCCGATCCCCGCCGACACGCTCGGCGCCGACGGCGCCGCCGCGCGCGAGCGGTTTGGGATCGCCGCCGACGAGCCCTGCCTGCTCGTCTTCGGCGGATCGCTCGGCGCGCGGACGATCAACGACGCGACGCTCGATGCGTTCGGCGCCGCCGCGCCCTGCGCCGTCCTGCACGCCTGTGGCAGACGCGACTACGACGACCTCGCGCGCCGGCTGAAGGAGCTCGGCTCGCCGCCGCACTACCACCTGCGCGCCTACATCCAGCCATTCTCCGAGGCGCTTGCGGTCGCCGACCTGACGGTGGCCCGCTCCGGCGGCTCGGTCTTCGAGGTCGCCGCCGCCGGTGTCCCGTCGATCCTCGTGCCCTACCCGCACGCGACCGCCGATCATCAGACGCTCAACGCCCGCCACATCGCCGCCGGCGGGGCCGCGGTGGTGGTCCCCGACGCGGAGCTCGACGGCCCGCGGCTCGCGCGCGAGGTCGGCGCGCTGCTCGCCGACGCGAGCCGGCTGCGCGCGATGGGCCACGCCGCCCGTGCGCTCGCCCGGCCGGACGCCGCAGAGCAGATCGCGCGCGAGGTGCTGGCGCTGGGCGAGCGGAGAGCCGGATGAGCGCGGACGTCAGGCCCTTCGCCGGCCGCCAGCTGCACTTCGTCGGGATCGGCGGCGCCGGGATGAGCGGACTGGCGCTGGTCGCCTCCGAGCTGGGAGCGACCGTAACGGGCTCCGACCGCGCCGACTCCACCTACACCGAGAAGCTGCGCGCCGCCGGCATCGAGCCCGCGATTGGCCACGACGCCGCCAACCTGCCCGCCGGCGCCGAGGTCATCGTCTCGACCGCGATCCCGCCCGAGAACCCCGAGCTGGTTGCCGCCCGCGCCGCCGACGCCACCGTGATCCACCGCGGCCAGCTGCTCGGCGAGCTGACCCGCCTCAAGAAGTCGATCGCCATCGCCGGCACCCACGGCAAGACCACCACCTGCGGCATGGTCGCCCACGTCCTGCGCGCCACCGGCCGCGACCCAGCCTTCGTCATCGGTGGCGAGCTCCGCTCCGCCGGCACCAACGCCGCCTGGGGAACCGGCGACTGGATCGTCGCCGAGGCCGACGAGTCCGACCGCTCCTTCCTCGAGCTCTCCCGCGACATCGCCATCGTCACCAACATCGAGCTCGACCACCACGCCACTTACGGCTCGCTTGCAGACTTGCGCGCCACATTCGCCCAATTCACAGCCCCCGCAGATCTCACAATCGCTTGGCAGCAAGCAGATCTCGCCGCCGCCGATTCAGCCGGGAGAGACGAGTCCCCGAGCAGCGATTCCCAAGCGGAACGGGGACTCGTCTCTCCCGGCGTACCTCAGACGTATGACATCGAGGCCGGCGACCTTCAAGCCCGCAACGTCCACCTCCGTCCCATGGGCTCGACCTTCACCGTCGAAGGAGTCCCCGTCGAGCTCAACGTCCCCGGTACCCACAACATCCTCAACGCCCTCGCTGCCCTCGCCGCCTGCCGCGCCGCCGGCGTCCCGCTCGCCGAGGCGGCGCCCGCGATCGCCGGATTCGGCGGCACCGGCCGCCGCTTCGAGGATCGCGGCACGACCGCGACCGGCGCCCGCGTCTACGACGACTACGCCCACCATCCGACCGAGGTTCGCGCGACGCTCGACGCGGCGCGCACGCTCGACGCGCGGCGGATCGTCGCCTGCTTCCAGCCGCACCTGTTCTCGCGGACGCGCGAGCTGGCGCGCGAGTTCGGCCGCGCGCTGGCGATCGCCGACGTAGTCGTGGTCGTCGACGTGTATCCGGCGCGCGAGCGCGCCGAGGACTTCCCGGGCGTCAGCGGCCTGCTCGTCGCCGAGGCCGCCGCCGACGCGGCGCCCGGCCGGTTGATCGTCTGGGTGCCATTGTTCGAGGATGCCGAGCGGTGGCTGCGCGCCGAGCTCGGTCCCGAAGATGTCCTGCTGACGCTCGGCGCCGGCAACGTTGATGTCCTCGCCACTGCCTTGACGGAGGCCGGATGAGCCTCCCGGAAGGAATCGAGCGCGACCGGCCGCTGGCGCGGCTGACGACCGTCCGCACCGGCGGTCCGGCGGACTACTTCGCCCGCCCGGAGAGCGGCGAGCAGCTCGCCGAGCTGCTCACCTGGGCCGACGCCGCGCAGATCGACGTAGGAGTGG
>CAMLNW010000127.1 GCA_946481495.1 uncultured Actinomycetes bacterium | reverse complement strand
GATGGCGGCTCGAAGCAGAAGAAGGGGACGCCGGGTGTCGGCAAGGGGCGGCGGATGCCGATCCAGCAGGCCGTCGACATCGCGGTCCCGCTCGAGGTTGCCTACAACCAGTGGACCCAGTTCGAGGAGTGGCCGCAGTTCATGCACCGCCTCGACCAGGCGACTCAGGAGGACGACTGCACCGTGTCGTTCAAGACCAAGATCTGGGGGATGTCCAAGGAGTTCGTAGCCGAGATCGTCGAGCAGCGCCCTGACGAGCGCATCCAGTGGAACGTCTCCCAAGGTGTGACCCACACGGGTGTTGTGACTTTCCACGAGCTCGCGCCGCGGCTCACCCGGGTGCAGGTGTCGCTCGACGTCGAGCCTGGCTCGCTGATCGAGAAGGCGGCGCGCGGCATGCGCCACGTCAAGCGGGCGGTACGCGGCGACCTGGCTCGTTTCAAGGCGTTCATCGAGATGCAGGAGGTCGAGACCGGCGCGTGGCGGGGTTCCATCCACGACGGCGAGGTCGCCGAGGAGCACCCGAAGGACTACGACCGCGACCGCGACTACGCCGAGGTCGACGACATCCACGACCGCGAGCACTCACACGAGCCGAGGGCGGCGGCCGCCTCGGCCTCGCGCCCAGCGAGCCGGAGCTCCGGGGCGTCGACGACCAAGCGGAGCAGCCGCGACAAGACCGAGCGCCACGGCGCCCGCGCGCGATCGAGCCGGCAAGGCGCCAGGTCGCGCGCCAAGACGCCGGCCGAGGCGAGCGCTAGCCGCTCGCGCGGCGGGGCGTCTCGATCCAGCGGGTCGTCTGGCTCCAGCAGTTCTTCCAAGTCGAGCGGTCGCTCGAAATCCCGCGGCAGATCAAAGGCCAAGTCGCGATAGGAGCATGGATGAGCGACTTCATCCAGAAGGTTGCCGCTGACCGACTGAGCGGGGAGCGTCCTTCCTCGCCGCGGGCGCTCGCGGCCGCGGTCGCTGCCGGCATAACGGTTGCCGTCATCACCTATCGCCTCCTGCGCAGCGAGCCGGGCTAGGGGGCGGCCTCGACATGTCGATCGACATCGAGCGCCTCGCGACGGCCGCGGTCGACTCGTTCTTGCACGGCGCAGACGACGATCACGGGGGCGACTCGCGTGGTCGCGGACTGCGCACGGCCGGCGCCGTCGCAGTCGGCGTCGGCCTAGGCGTAGCCGCGCGAACGGCCTATCGCCGGGTCCGTGCCATTGACATCGAAGGCGCGGCGACGGCGTTGGAGCAACGACTCAGACGCTGACTGGCCCGACCGATATCGGATGTGAGACCTCATTTGAGGCAGTCGGTTTAGAAACGCGTTTGCCCGGTTTTCCGTTGGGTAGGCGACGATTCTCATGGCCCAACAACGCAAGCAAACTCGCTCGAAGAACACCGGTAGCCGCAACGGCCGGTCGTCGCGCCGCAGCCGCTCGCGAGACGACTACCCCGACTACTCGATCGTCGACCCCGACGAGATCCCGGCAGGTCCAGATGTCCTGCTCGACATACCCGTCGTCAAGGTCGACGAGATCGACATCGAGGTCGAAGACCTGCGCGCGCAGGTCGCGGTCCACGCGGAGGTCAAGGATCTCGTCGAGGTCAACATCGGCGCCGACATCGGTCTCGGCAAGGTCGAGCTGAAGATCGAGGGTGTCGAGGCCCAAGCGCTGCTCAAGGCCCGGCTCGACAACGTCAGCCGAATCCTCCAGCGCGTCCTCACGACTCTCGACCGCAACCCTGAGCTGCTCGAGAGCATCGGCCAGGCGGTCGAGGACGTCGGCGAGGGAGCCGGGCAGCTCATCGGCCAGACCGGTGAGGCGGTCGAGAACGTCGGCGAGGGCGCAAAGGGCGCTGTCCAGGACGTCGGACAGGGCGCCGGCCAAGCCGTCGGCCAGGTCGGCCAGGGCGCCCAACAAGGACTCGCGGGCGTCGGCCAAGGCGCGGGGCAGGGCGTTTCGCAGATCGGGCAAGGGGCCGGGCAGGGCGTCGCCGGCGTCGGCCAGGGTGCACGCCAGCTGAGCGAAGGGCTCGCGCAGGGCCAAGGGGGAGGCAAGCAACAGGGTGGAGGAAGCCGCTGATGGCAGCCCAGCAGAAGACTAAGTCGCGCCGTCGCACCAGCGGACAGGGCAACGGCCGCCGAGCATCGGAGAAGACCGAGAAGTACCGCTTCGCGCAGAACGTCGGCGGCGAGGGTACCCAGGCCGAGCGTGAGTACCAGGCCTACGCCACTGGCCAGGACGAGGACCCGCGCGGCGATCCTGATGTCCTGCTCGATATCCCGGTCGTCAAGGTCGACTCGATCCACCTCGAGGTCGACGACCTCGACGCCCATGTCGCACTGCAGACCAAGGTGCTCGACCTCGTCCGCCTCAACGCCGGAGTCGACGTTCATCTAGGCCAGCTGCGGATCGACATCAAGGGAGTCGAGGCCCAGGCGCTGCTGAAGGTGCGCCTCGACCACGTCACCGCGATCGTCGACCGCGTCCTCACGACCCTCGACCGCAATCCCGAGCTCGTCAAAAGCCTCGGACGTACCGTCGAGCATGTCGGAAGCGGTGGTGGGCACGCCTTAAGCCAGACCGGGGAGGCGGTCGAGGATGTCGGGGAGGGTGCTGCGGGTGCGGTCGAGGACGTGGGCTCAGGTGCTGGCCAAGCGGTAGGAGACATAGGCGAAGGAGCCGGTCAGGCCGTCGGCGATGTGGGCCAGGGAGCCGGCCAAGCCGTCGGTGATATCGGCGGCGGCGCAGGCCAGGCTGTAGGTGACATTGGCCAGGGGGCCGGCCAAGCCGTCGGCCAACTCGACGAGACGCTCGGCGAGCTCGAAGGCGTCGTGGGCGGCGCCCTGCAACAGGGTGGCGGGGGTGGTGGCAGCGCCAAGGACATCGCGATGCTCGCGGCCAAGATCGTCGGTCAGCAGATCAAGGCCGCCGCGGCCGACGAGGCCCGCGAGCTTGGTCTTGCCGCCACTCGCAAGGCGCTCGAGGCCGGCGAGCGGCGCAAGCAACGCCAAGCCGACGACTACAACGCGACCGAGGCCGCGATGCGCGAGGCCGACAAGCTTGACGTCGACATAGAGGACGTTGACGGGACCGGGCCCGACGGCCGGATCACCATCCGCGACGTCCGCCACGCCCAGGAGGCCTGAAGACATGGGGCGAAAGGGCAACCCCGACCGCATCGACCACCCCGACGTCGAGGTCGGCGCGAGCGTGAAGGCGAAGCGGCTGCGCTTTCACGAGCAGCCCAAGACAGACGTCGAGGTCCACGGCGAGATCGTGGAGCCAGACCGCCACGAGGAGATCGAGACCACATCAGGCAGTGAGCGCCGCAACCTCCCCGACGAAGTCGAACCCGGCGAGGACTATCGCGACGTCAACGTCCGCTGGCACGCCGCCGCACAGGTCAGAGAAGACGAGCGTCTGCCCGCGAGGAAAGGAGACAGCGATGAAGAGCAAGGCAAGAGATAAGTCCGGCGGCACGTTCGACCGCGCGATGGGCCGCGTCCGCGAGGCCGGCGCCTCTCTGCGCGGCAACCCCGCGGGCAAGACCAAAGGCCAGGCGCGCCAAGCCAAGGGCACCGCGCGCAAGAAGAAGGGGCATCTGCGCGACCTGCTTAAGCGGTAAGGGCGCCGAGCCTCAAGGACAGGAGGGACCACCATGCATGTGGCAGCCGTCGACATAAGCGAGAGCCTTCAGCAGGGAATCGACGACCTGATCGCGTTTCTCCCGAATCTGATCGGGTTCCTGCTGATCCTCCTGATCGGTTACCTCGTCGCCAAAGCGCTCGAGAAGGTCGTCGCCACGGTGCTGGAGAAGGTCGGAACCGACCGTGCCTTGCGATCTGCTCCGAGCGGTGCGCACGTCGACCGGATCCTCCCCGGCGCTTCACCATCGCGCGCCATCGGTCGAGTCGTGTTCTGGTTCGTGCTGCTCGGGGCACTATCGATAGCGATCGCGTCGCTGGGCATCGCCGCGCTCAACGACTTCCTCGCCGACGTCTTTGGCTACCTGCCTAATGTCGTTGTCGCCATTCTCATCTTCGTCATCGCCGGTGCGCTAGCCGGATGGCTCGGACGCTCGTCGACGCAGCTACTGGGCAACACCCCAACCGCTCGGCTCGCTGGCACCGCGCTACCTGTGCTGGTGATGGCGATCGCGATCTTCATGATCCTCAACCAGCTCAAGATCGCCACCGACATTGTCACGATCACCTATGCCGCCTTGCTTGGATCGGCGGCACTAGGCATGGCGCTCGCCTTCGGCCTCGGAGGACGCGACGTTGCCAGCCGCATGCTCGAGGATGCCTACCGCCGTCAGCGAGACGAAGGCCCCGTTGCAAGCCGCGCCGTCGACCAACCCGCGACAGCCGCGCCGACCCATCCGGGGAGACCGAAGACCTAAGCGCCCTGGGCCGCGCCATCGATGGGAGACCCTGACCGCGTCTCCGCGGCGCGGAAGGCGCGGATAGCCTCTCGCCTCGATGGACCTCGACGTCGTCTTCCTCGGCACCGCCGGCTCGGCGCCTACGGCGCGCCGCGGCCTGCCCTCGACGCTGATCCGGCGTGGGGGGGAGCGGCTGCTGATCGACTGCGGCGAGGGGACCCAGCGCCAGCTGATCCGCTCGGTCGGTCTGGTCGACCTCGACGACGTCTTCGTCACGCACTTCCACGCCGATCACGTGCTCGGCCTGCCGGGAATGCTCAAGACCTTTGGGTTGCAGGGACGGGAGCGGCCGCTGCACGTCTTCGGCCCGCCTGGCTTGCGTCAGCTGTTCAAGGTCTTCGCGCCCCTGATCGGCAAGCCCGGGTTCGACGTGCGGCTCGACGAGCTCGAGTCCGGCGACCAACTGGACCGCGACGGCTATGTGATGGAGGCCTTCTCGGTGGCCCACCGGGTGCCGGCATTTGGCTACGCGCTGATCGAGGACGACCGGCCGGGGCGCTTCGACGAGGCGCGCGCCCGCGAGCTCGGCGTCGCTCCCGGTCCCGATTTTGGCAGGCTGCAGAACGGTGAGGCGGTGCAGGGCGGCAGTGGCGAGGTGCGACCCGAGCAGGTGCTGGGCGAGACGCGCCGCGGCCGGCGGATCGTCTGCTCGGGCGACACCACGCCTTGCGACATGACGCGCGGCGTCGCCCACCGCGCCGACTTGCTCGTCCACGAGGCGACATTCATGCACGAGGACATCGACCGTGCCCGCGAGACCGGTCATTCGACGGCGCGTCAGGCGGCGATGCTCGCCGCCGACGCGGAGGTCGAGCTCCTGGCGCTGACTCATGTCTCTACGCGCTACCCGGTTGGCCCGCTGCGCGACGAGGCGCGCGCCGAGTTCGAGCCGGCGATCGTCCCGCGCGACTTCGACCGCGTCGAGATTCCGTTCCCGGAGCGCGGGGAGCCGGTCCATCAGCGGTCGCCGCGCGAAGACCTCGGCTGACCCTGCTACATTCGCCGCGCAGTCTCTTTAACCCGGTCCCGTGAGGCCAGGAAGGGGCAAGATCGAAGTGAGCCAGAAGGTCGTACTCGACCGCGACGACGTGCGGCGGACCATCGTCCGCATCGCTCACGAGATCGTCGAGCGCAACGGCGGCGATCCACTCGCAATCGTCGGCATCCACCGCCGTGGCGCGTTGCTCGCGGCCCGCTTGCGCGATCAGGTCGCCGAACTGGTCGGTGAGCCCGTGCCGCTCGGCGACGTCGACATCTCCTTCTATCGCGACGACGTCGGCCTGCGCGGTCCCGGCGACGACGATCCGACCGGGCCGGTCGTCCACGCCTCACACGTCGACTTCCCGGTCGAGCAGACGACCGTCGTCCTGGTCGACGACGTCCTTTTCACCGGTCGTACCGTGCGCGCGGCGATCGACGCGCTGTTCGACTACGGCCGCCCGCGGCGCGTCCAGCTCGCCGTGCTCGCCGATCGCGGTCATCGCGAGTTGCCGATTCGCCCGGACTATGTCGGCAAGAACCTGCCGACCGCCCGCAGCGAGCGCGTCAACGTCCGCGTCGAGGAGCTCGACGGCGAGGACGAAGTGACGATCGTGTCCGGCTCCGACATCACGATCAGGAGGACTGAGGCGTGAAGCGGCATTTACTTTCGATAGACGGGCTCTCCCGCGAGGACATCGAGCGCATCCTGCGCCGCGCCGAGAGCTTCGCCGAGGTGTCAGGGCGCGAGATCAAAAAGGTCCCGACGTTGCGCGGCCGCACCGTCGTCAACCTCTTCTACGAGTCTTCGACGCGCACCAGCTCGTCGTTCGAGCTGGCCGCCAAGCGGCTCTCGGCCGACCTCGTCTCGATCAAGGCGCAGGGGTCGTCGGTCGACAAGGGCGAGTCGCTCAAGGACACCGTCCAGACGCTGTCGGCCTACGACCCGGCGGCGATCGTCATCCGCTCGCCCAACGTCGGCGCCGCGGCGCTGGTCGCTCGCTGGACGCGCGCGTCGGTGATCAACGCGGGTGACGGCAAGCACGAGCACCCGACCCAGGCGCTGCTCGACCTCTACACACTGCGCCGCCGCACCGGGACGCTCGACGGTCTGCGCGTCTGGATCGTCGGCGACGTGCTGCACAGCCGCGTCGCCCGCTCCGGGGTCCTGGCATTTGCGCGGATGGGTTGCAAGGTCACGGTCTGTGGTCCACCGACGCTGATCCCGCACGGGATCGAGGCACTCGGCTGCGAGGTCCGTCACACGCTCGACGAAGTCGGCGAGGCCGACGTCATCTACACGCTGCGGATGCAGCAGGAGCGGATGAAGGGCACGCTGGTTCCCTCGCTGCGCGAGTACGCCGCGCGCTACCAGATCAACGGGCGCCGGCTCGGGAGCGGCCAGCTGCTGATGCATCCCGGCCCGGTCAACCGCGGCGTCGAGCTATCCGCCGAGGTGATCGACTCGCCCCAAGCGCTGATCGCCGAGCAGGTCGAGTCTGGCGTCGTCGTGCGGATGGCCGTCCTCTACGAGCTGCTCACCGCCGGCCAGGGCGGTGGTCCGGCAGCCGGCCAGCGGCTGCCGAGCGACGAGCCGACGGAGCGCCAGCCGGCATGAGCAAGCTGAACGCGACTTCGCGTGCCCCTGAGGCCGGGCGGCTCGATCGGGCACCTGTTCCCGACGCGACGGTTCTGGTCCGCGGCGCCCAGCTGCTCGACCCGCGCAGCGGGCTCGACCAGCCAGGCGACCTGCTCATCCGCGACGGCAAGATCGCCGAGATCGGCGCCCCGGGTTCCTTGGAGGCACCCGAAGGCGCCGAGATCGTCGAGGCCGAGGGGCTGCACGCCTTCCCGGCGTTCGTCGATCCCCACGTCCACCTACGCACGCCAGGTCGCGAGGACGAGGAGGACATCGAGACCGGCAGTCGCTCGGCGGCGGCAGGCGGCTACTGCGCGATCCTCGCGATGCCCAACACCGATCCGGTCGTCGACTCGGCGCCGATCCTGCGTTCGCTGCGCGAGCGGGCGCGCGCCGAGGCGCGCATCCCGACAGGGTTCACCGCCTCGATCACGGTCGGCATGCAGGGCGAGCGGCTGACCGAGATGGCCGAGCTCGCGGACGCCGGCGCGGCCGCCTTCACCGACGACGGCCTGCCCGTGCGCTCGGCCGGGATCATGCGCCACGCGCTGCGCTACCAGCAGCTCAGCGGCTGCGTGCTGGCGCTGCACGAGGAGGACCCGACGCTGTCGGCGGGCGGCGTGATGCACGAGGGCGAGGTATCGGCGGTGCTCGGCCTGGCCGGCATCCCGTCGGTCTCGGAGTCGACGATGGTCGCGCGCGACTGTGAGCTGGCCGGCTACGAGGACGGGCGGATCCACGTCCAGCACGTCTCCGCGCGGCGGACGGTCGAGGTGCTCGAGCGTGCCAAGGCCGCGGGC
>CAMLNW010000126.1 GCA_946481495.1 uncultured Actinomycetes bacterium | reverse complement strand
GCCGGAGCCGTCACGGCCCCCAGCCCTGCGACGGCCGCGATCGCTGCGATGGCCAACGCGCGTCCCATCCACACCATCGAACACGACCGGGCGGTGTCTGTTGCGCCCTGCAATCTCCGCTGCAGGCGGTTGGAGGGAATGCGGACTGCTGATTAGGCCGCCTGTCACAGATCCGCACGGTCCTTGCGCGGCGCGCTTCGGAGCGTAGACTCGTTGTAGACCACAAGCTGGGGCAAAGGAGGGGTCACAGACCTAGGAGGGAGCCGCCAACGGCGGCGTCGGCTGGTCTGGGCTGCCCCGATGAAGGAGATTGACCGTGATACGCAAGGTTGCCCTGCTTACTGTGACGGTGCTGGCGGCGCTGACTGTGTCGGCAACGACGACGTCCGCAGCAATTGTCGACAATCCTGGCATGTTCGAGCTCGGGGGCGATAGGCTGACCATGATCGTGCATCATCTCGGCATCGGCGAATTTCCCCAAACCGGATGCATCAACAATTGGGAACTCAACGTGACCGGTGACGGACACGTTGACATCCATCGCGTCGCGATCGAGTTGCCCGGCGGCTACCTGTGCACGCCGCTCGATGACTGTGACGATCTAGGCTGGGAAGGTCAGATAACGAGCGAGCACAGCCTCCACATCGATTACTGCCTTGAGGGAACCGGGGGGCCCTCCGACATCGGCGGCGAATTCACGTGCTCGGTAGGCGATGGCTGGCGTGAAGTTCACTGCGCAAGCTCGCTGGTGACTGAAGCGTTCGGCCTCACGACTCTCCCCGGGACCGTCCTCGAATATGAGGGCGAACTCGACCTCGACGAGGCACTTTCAATCGAAGGCGCCGACACGCCACCGCCGGTCGAAGTTCACAATCCCGGCATGTTCGAAGCGTCCGGGGCCGCTCTGGACGTGATCGTTCACATTCCGGGCCTCGGCGAAGTCGTGGGTGCGGGGTGTACCAACGATTGGGAAATTGATGTGAGTTCCGATGGGCATTTGGGTGTTCATAGCGTGGCTATGGATCCGCCGGGGACGATGAATTGCGCCGATCTGGACGACTGCGATAACGCGGGTTGGGAAGGCCAGTTGACCAGTGCGGTGGAGATGCATCTCGATTTCTGCTTCGAGGACCTGGGTGGTAGTGGTGAGGTTGGCGGTGAAGTCACGTGTGCGATTCAGGACGGCTGGACCGAATTCCACTGTGACAACGCGGCGGTCTCCGAACAGTCCGGCGAGGCGCCGCCGCTGGAAGTCGACGGCGAACTCACCCTCGACGAGGGGCTCGACATCGAAGGTGGGTGACGACTGGACGTCGGGCCGCCTTCGGGCGGCCCGACGCTCCGGGACCTCACGGCGCGCACGGCCGTCCTCGGATGCGGTTAGCGTCTGGGCCCCTTGGTCTACCGCTTCCTCTTCAGGCACCTCTTGCTGCGCCTCGACGCCGAGCGTGCGCACCGGTTGGGAACCCGGACGCTCGCGGCGGTCGGCCGGCTGCCCGGGGTGGGGGCGCTGCTACGCCGGCTACTGAGGCCAAGCACCTCGAGCCTAGAGGTCGAGGCGCTCGGCCTCGCGTTCCCCGGTCCGCTCGGGGTCGCCGCCGGTCTCGACAAGGAGGCGGAGTGCTTCGCAGCGCTCGGGGATATCGGCTTTGGCCACGTTGAGGTGGGCACGGTCACCGCACGCGCCCAGCCGGGCAATCCGAAGCCGCGCGTCGGGCGCCTGCCGCGCGACCGCGCGCTCTACAACCGGATGGGGTTTCCGAATCCGGGTGCCGCGGCATTTGCGCGGCGCCTCGCCGAACGGCCTCCGCACGTCATCGTCGGCGTGAACGTCGGCAAGAGCATGGACGTCGATTTGGCGGACGCGCCGGCCGACTACCGTGAGACCGTCCGGCTGCTCGCCCCGTTGGCCGACTACCTGGTGATCAACGTGAGCTCGCCGAACACCCCCGGACTGCGCGCGATGCACGCGGTCGAGCCGCTGCGCGGGCTCGTCGACGCGGTTCGCGAGGAGCTGAGCGCGATCGGCCACGCGCCGCCGCTGCTGGTCAAGATCGCTCCCGACCTTGCCGACGACGAGATCGACGAGATCGCGGACTACGCGGTCGTCGCGCGGCTGGACGGGCTCGTCGCCGTCAACACGACGGTCGACGCTGGCGTCCTCGAGCGCTCAAGCGCCGAGGAGCGCGCCGCCGTCTACGGCGGGATCTCAGGCGCGCCGCTCAAGCGCCGTGCGGTCGAGGTGCTGCGTCGCCTGCGCGCCCGCGCCGGCGATGACCTCGTGCTGATCTCCGTCGGCGGCATCGAGACAGCCGACGACGTCTTGGAGCGGCTCGATGCCGGGGCGACCCTCGTCCAGGCCTACACCGGCTTCGTCTATGGCGGCCCGCTCTGGCCGCGGCGCGTCAACCGCGAGCTTGCGAAGCGTGCGAGCAGCCGCGACTAGGGAACCGGCTCGGGACCGCGTGAGCGGTTCTCGTCCTTGAAGGACTCGAGTGCGGTGTAGACCGCGTCGTCGTACTTCGGGCAGCCGAGCAGCTGGCCCGTGCCGTTCGGCTCCGGGTCGCGGTTCCACGCCGTGGCCGCGACTGCGTAGGTCATGCCGGTCGTGTCCGGCGTGATCACCATCTGGTAGGTGTCCTCGTCGTAGTAGGCCTTGAGGTTGGCGCGCTGGTCGGCGGTCAGTTTCTTCTGGTTGAGCCAGATGATCACCCGGCCGTGCTCAAGCGTATGCACGAGCTCCTTGACGTCCGGCGGGTCCTCGTAGGCGCCGTCCTCGGCGGGAGCTTGGTAGTGGTTGCCTGAGGTCGGCGGCTTCGACGCGTACTTGACCGTCTGGTTGAGGTCCGCGAGATGCTCGCGTCCGGTCGCCTTGAAGCTCTTCAACTCGCAGCCGGCGGCCTTGGCCGCTGCGGCGACGTCGACATCGTCCTGCACCTCGGGCACGCTGCCGCCGTCGGGCAGTACGTCGCCAGAGGCCGAGTTGCTGCCGCCACCGCCACCGGCGAGCAGCACGATGGCGATGATCACCGCGACGACGGCGATCCCGCCGCCAACGCCGTAGCCGATCAGCTGCTTGCGGCGCTGCTCCGCCTTCACGGCGGCTTCGCGCTGCTCGCGCTCCTTGCGCAGCTGCTCCTTTTGCTCCCTCCGACTGGCCATCGCGATCGAAGACTAGTGGGCGGCCGCGGCGCGCGCCACCCGCATCCGTGGCGCCGTCCAGCAGTCGTCGACGAAGTCCGCGATCTCACCGGTCAGGCGCTCCGGCGCCGTGCGCAGCTCGACGATCGAGGAGGCTTCAACGATTCTCGCGTTCGGCATCTCGTGGACGAGCATGTCGGCGTCGGAGAAGGGGTGGATCGGATCGCGGTTGTGGCCGATCACCAGCGTCGGCGGGGCGAGCGTGCGACGGACCTCGGTCGGCGGCGCCACGCGGCCGAAGAACAGGCCCTGGAGCACGGAGGCGGACGGCTTCGGATCCTGGCTCACCCAGTCGAGCATCATCTTGCCGAGCAGCGGCCCCCGCCGCGGGACGAGCCGCGCGATCCGGCTCAGCGGCCGCGTGATCGGCGCCCCGAAGGTCAACGACACCAGCAGCGGCGTGAAGCCGATCGCGCAGCCGAGCAGCGCGTTGTCGAGCACCGGCATCTCGATCAGCAGGCCCTTCACGCGCGACTGGTCGCGTGCCGTCGCCTCGAGCGCGCTGTTGGCTCCGAGCGAAGTGCCGCCGAGCACCGCCTGCTCAATCCCGAGGTGGTCAAGCAGCCCGAGCGTCTGCGCCCCGAAGGTGGTCATCGAGTACTCCCACATCTCCTTGGGACGGTCCGAGTCGCCGTGGCCGAGCAGGTCGAGGCAGAGGACGCGGTGGCCGCGCTCCGCCAGCTCCTCGGCCAGCGGCCGATGCATCTTGCGGTTGAACAGCAGCCCGGGCATCAGCACGATCGGGCGCTCGCCCTTGCCGTACTCGTCGTAGACGAGCCGGTGGCCGTCGTGCTTGAAGCTGCGTGTACGCGATGTCGCCGTTCCCATAGGTATGCATGATTATGTCAGGCGCGACTGTCGCGCTGGTCACTAAGGCTTGGACTTATCTGACCGAGGCAGTTCTCAGGCGTGAGTTAGAATTGTCACATTCAACACGCTCCGGCCAGGGAGGGGCTTGAGTTTTCGTAGCCTGCTGAGTGTGGTCGGCTAAGCGTGACAACTGCGGGCGGGCGACCAGTGCTCGTCCGCTGTCAAAGGGGTTACGCATGTTCCGCAAGCCTGTTCTGCTCGCGGTGACGGCGCTGGCTGCTATTGCCGCGTCTGCATCGGCCGCGACAGCTGCTCAGATCGATAATCCGGGAATGTTTGAAACTAACGGCATCGAATTTCATGTCGGTGTGCACATACCTATCATGGGTGAGGTGGAATTGTTTGAATGCACTGACAACATGGAAGCGAATGTTACGGCGAATGGGCACTTCGACTTCCATAACGTCGCCTTCAGCGCGCCCGGAGAGGGAGCCTGCACAACAGTCAACGATTGTGATGACGCCGGCTGGGAAGGTCAGTTGACAAGCGAGCATTCGGTTACCACCGACATTTGCTTCGAGGGGTCCGGTGCTAGCGGCTCCGATTTCGGTGGCGAGATGACATGTTCGATTGGCGACGGCTGGGCGGAAGTCCATTGCGAAAGCTCAATATTGCGCAGGATCTTCGGGATACCGTTCAGGGTCGAAATAAATGGCGAACTACATTTCGACAACGCCTTTCAGGTCGAAGCATAGTCGGAACTTCTGGCGCGCCGGGGCGGCGGTCTTACGCCGTCCCGGCAGCGCTAGACCGTTGGTCCTACCTTGGCGGACTGCGTCTCGCTGATGCCGATCCGCTCGTGCAGCCGGCGCAGCGGCGCCGGCGCCCACCAGTTCCACTCGCCGAGCAGCTCCATCAGCGAGGGAACCAGCAGAGCGCGGATGATCGTCGCGTCGAGCAGCACGGCGAGCGCGGTGCCGACGCCGTTCTGCTTGATGAAGATGATCTCCGAGGTCGCGAACGCTCCGATCGCGACCGCGAACAGCAGCGCGGCGGCGGTAACGATCCGGCCGGTCCGCTCGAGCCCGATCGCCACGCTGTCGGCGTTCGAGGCGCCGGCGTCGCGCGCCTCCTTGATCCGCGACAGCAGGAAGACGGCGTAGTCGGTCGATAGGCCGAACGCGACGGCGAACAGCAGGATCGGCATCGTCTGCTCGAGGCCGCCCTGGCTGGTGTAGGACAGCAGGCTCTCGAGCCGTCCGTCCTGGAAGACGAACACCAGGATCCCGAAGACGGCGCTCAGGTTGAGGACGTTCATCAGCAGTGCCTTGATCGGCAGCACCACCGAACCGGTCATCAGGAAGAGGATCGTCAGCGTGGCGATCACGACGATCGCCACGGCATACGGCAGATGGTCGACGAGGCTGCTCTGGAAGTCGACGAAGTCGGCCGTCGATCCAGTCACCTGGACCGTTGCGCCGGGCGGCGGCGGGAGATCGCGTATCTGCCGCACGGCGTCCTGGCTCGTCTCCGAGATGTGGGGCGTCGCCACGATCGCCTGGATCAGGGCGTCGCCGTCGCCGAGGGTCTGCGGCCGGCCAACGGCGGCGACGCCGTCGACCTGGGCGACTTGGTCACGAACCGCCGCCGCGTCAGCCCGGTCGGCGCCCGTGACCAGCACGTCGATCGGCGCGTCGCGGAACGGCGGGAAGTCGGCGCGCAGCGTGTCGTCGACCTGGCGCGCGCTCTTGTCCTGCGGCAGCACCTGGGCGTCGACCGAAGTGAACTCGATCGACCAGAACGGGATTCCGAGCGTCAGCATCAGCACCGTCGCGGCGATCGCGATCCGGCCGGGGAAGCGCTGCACGAAGCGCGACAGGCGGTACCAGAAGCCGGCGCTGTCGGGGCGCGCGTCGGCCTCGGCGCGCCGCTGGAGGAACTTCGGCGCGCCGGCGTTGACGCGGTTGCCGAGCAGCGCCAGGACGGCCGGCAGCACGACCAGCGACACCGCCGCCGCCAGCAGCGCGACGGCCGCGCCGCCGAGGCCCATCGAATAGAGGAAGCGCTGGGGGAAGACGAGCAGCGACGCGAGCGCGGCGGCGACCGTCAGCGAGCTGAACAGCACGGTGCGGCCGGCGGTCGCCAGCGTCCGTCGCATCGCCGGCAGGCCGGGCCCGTCCTTGGCGATCTCCTCGCGGTAGCGCGAGACGACGAACAGCGAGTAGTCGATCGCGAGACCCAGCCCGAGGCCTGTGGTCAGGTTGAGCGCGAAGATCGAGATCGAGCCGAGCTCCGAGGCGATGCTGAGCGTCAGGAAGGTCCCGACGATCGCAAGCCCGCCGACCAGCAACGGCAGCGCGGCGGCGACGAGACTGCGGAAGAACAGCAGCGACAGCAGGAAAAGCAGCGGGAAGGCGAGCATCTCAGCCCGCTGAAGGTCGGACTCGACCTGCTCGTTGACCTGTGCCTGGGCGAGCGCCGGGCCGCCGACGCTCACCCCGGGCTGGGCCGCCAGATCGTCGGCGATCCGCTCGGCGGCCTCCTGCCAGGGCTTGTCGTCGGTTGGCTTCAGCGCGACCGCGAGGTACTGCGCGCCGCCGTCGTTCGCGACGAAGTCGCGCTGGTGGGTGGTGGCGTAGCCGGCCACCGACGCGACGTCGCGGTCGGCCTCGAGCTCGTCCTGGATCGCGGCCGCGTGGCGCTCGGTGGCGGGGCTGTTGACGCGGCCGTCGATCAGCACCACCAGGCTCGTGTCGCGGTGGCCCGCGTTGCGCCACTGCTCGGCGGCCTTGTAGGTCTCGCTGTCGGGGTCGTCGGCCCCGTACGGGTCGAGCTTGTCGGCCACGCCGCCGCCGACAGCGCCGGCGACGAGGAAGAACAGGACGGCGAGGACGACGACCAACTTGCCGCGTCCGTCGGCGAGGCGTGCGAGCGCGTCGAACATCGGTTCAGCTCCCTTCGTTGGCGGCGGCATCGGCCAGGCGCCGCTCGAGGCGGTCGCAGAGGCCGACGAAGAACTCCTGGTAGGCGATCCCGGTCTCGAGCGTCAGCAGCTCGGCTTGGTCACCGCTCTCGTCGCACGCCGCCTCCGCCGCGGGCTTGATCTCGAGCAGCTCCGAGCGGATCCGCTCGTGCCTGGCGCGGATCGCGTCCAGCAGCACGATGCGCTCGTCGCGGTCGATCGCGTCGGCGAAGAAGAGGCGCAAGATCCCCTCGTGGCGGAGCTCGGAGTGCAACTCGCCGGGGCTGGTCAGCCACTCGTGCAGCGCTTCCTCGCCGGCCGTCGAGATCGAGTAGACCCGCCGCTGGCGGCCATCGCCGGGGTCGGTCACCCCCTCGATCAACCCGCCCTCCTCGAGCCGCTTCAGCTCCGGATAGATCTGCCCGTAGCTGATCGCCCAGAAGAAACGCGTCGAGATATCGGCCTTCGCCTTGATCTCATAGCCGCTCTTCGGCCCCTTCCGGAGCATCCCGAGGATCACATAGGACGTGTTGCTGAGCTCCATGTCTCAGCAGGATATATCACAAAGATATGTTAGGTCTCGGGAGGGAGGAACGGATCGAACCGCCAGGTCATGCTCTCAGCGGGGATCAGCAGCTCGTCGGGGTCGCTGAGCGGCTTGCCGTTCCTGGCTAGCAGCTCGCACTGCGCGGCTTTGCGCGCGACGTCGTTGTGGTACTCGGCGACCCAGCGGTACTTCTCCCAGCGCCGCTTGTGATCGCGTTGCGCGTTCAGGTGCCCGGTGATCAGATCGCGGTGGCCGATGAGCGGTTCGATCGGGTTGGTGGCCGGGTCGTCGAAGATCGGGGCGAGATAGTTGACGAACGCATGCCCGTCGCCGTCGCGGAGCAGGAGCGAGCGTGGCACATCGCCAATCGGGTTGCTCCACGAATCTTGCATCAGCTTGTCGGCCTTAGTGCCGAGGACGATCCGCGGGTTGACCGCGATGTGCTCCT
>CAMLNW010000125.1 GCA_946481495.1 uncultured Actinomycetes bacterium | reverse complement strand
CGAGAACACCGCCGACAACGGCGGGCTGCGGCTGGCGCTGATGGCGTACCTCGCGATGTACTACCGGCTCGGCCGCGCCGGCTGACATCGTCGTCAGCGACCCGGGCCAGGTCGAGGCCGTCTCCGCGGCGGCTGCCGAGGTCGACGGCATCCAGTCGGTCTCGCCGCCGGTCGCACAGGGCGAGGGCGGTGTGCTCGTACAGGCGACGCTCGAGCCGACGCCGTACTCGACCGAGGCCTACGACGTCGTCGAGCCGCTGCGCGACGCGGTCCAGGGCGTCGCTCCCGACACGCTCGTCGGTGGCGCGACCGCCGTCGAGTTCGACGTCCGCGAGGCGGCGGCCTGGGACTCGAAGGTGATCCCGCCGATCGTCCTCGTCGTTGTCTTCCTGATCCTGATGCTCTTGCTGCGCGCGGTCGTCGCGCCGCTCGTCCTGATCGGGACGGTGATCCTCAGCTTCGTCGCCGCGCTCGGCTTCGGCTACTTCGCCTTCGACGTCTTCTTCGACTTCCCCGGCTCCGACCCATCGCTGCCGCTGTTCGCGTTCGTCTTCCTGGTCGCGCTGGGGGTCGACTACAACATCTTCCTGATCGCCCGGGCACGCGAGGAGACGCTCGTCCACGGCACCCGCGAGGGCATCCTGCGCGCGCTCGCAGTCACCGGCGGCGTGATCACGAGCGCCGGCATCGTCCTCGCCGGCACCTTCTCCGTGCTCGCGGTGCTGCCGCTCGTCTTCCTGACCGAGATCGGCTTCGTCGTCGCCTTCGGCGTCCTGCTCGACACCTTCCTCGTCCGCTCGGTCCTCGTTCCGGCTCTCGTGCTGAAGATCGGCCCCAAGTTCTGGTGGCCATCGCAGCTGGCGAAGACCGATGGCGGCGTCGGTGGCACACCCAGCGCGGACGTCGCGGTCGCCGTACCGCAGCCCGAGCCCGCCGACCGCTAGGCCAGCTCGTTCTAGAAACGGGATTGGGGCCCAAACGTCGATCCCTACAGTGGACTTATGTCAACCGTGCCCGAGGTCGGCCCGCGCGAGGTAGCGGCGCTCGGCGAGCGGATCCAGCGCAACGTCGGCAGCGCGGTCAAGGCGCCGCCCGCGGTGATCCGCGACGTGCTGGTGGCCTTGATGGCCGGCGGACACGTGCTGATCGAGGACTTCCCCGGTGTGGGCAAGACGGCGCTGGCAAGGGCGCTCGCGCGGTCGATCGACGCCGAGCACGCACGCGTGCAGTGCACGGCCGACGTGCTGCCCGCCGACCTGGTCGGGACGAACGTCTTCGACCGGCGCGAGAACCGCTTCGAGTTCCGCCCCGGGCCGGTGTTCGCCAACGTCGTGCTGGTCGACGAGGTCAACCGCGCCTCGCCGAAGACGCAGTCGGGCCTGCTCGAGTGCATGCAGGAGCGCCAGGTCACCGTCGACCGCCAGACGCACGAGCTGGCGCGCCCGTTCCTGGTGCTCGCGACGCAGAACCCGGTCGAGTACGAGGGCACCTATCCCCTTCCCGAAGCCCAGCTCGACCGCTTCATGGTCCGCGTCTCGCTCGGCTACCCGACCGCCGAGCAGGAGGCCGCGATGCTGCACGACCACGCCGAGGGCGACCGCGTGCGCGACGTGGCGCCGGTCGCCGAACTCGCCGACGTGCTCGCCGCCCAGACCGCGACCGCAGCGATCCACGGCAGCGAGGCGCTGCGCGAGTACATCGTCGCGCTGCTCGCCGCGACGCGCGCCGATCCGCGCGTCGAGCTCGGCGCCAGCCCGCGCGCCGGCCTGATGCTGTTCCGGGCGGCGAAGGCACACGCCGCGCTCGACGGTCGCGACCATGCGCTGCCCGACGATGTTCAGCGACTCGCGCCGGCCGTGCTGACCCACCGCCTGATGCTGGCGCCCGGCGCGCTGCCCGACCAGCGCGCCGCCGTGGTCGGCGACGCCCTCGAGCGGGTCCCCGCGCTCTGAGGCGGGCGCCGTGTCGCGAGCAATCGCCACGGCGCTGCTGGGATCCGGGCTCTGCCTCGTCGGCGGCGCCTTCGACACAGCGTCGCTGTACCTGCCCGGCGTCGCGATCCTGCTCGCCGTGGTCCTCAGCACGGTCTGGGTCTGGATCGCGGCGAGCGGGGCGAGCGTCATACGGCTGCCGACGCCGCCGACCGTCGTCGAGGACGCACCGTTCCGAATCCAGGTCGAGGCCCGCCTCGACTGGCTGCCGGCGCCCGGCGGCGAGCTCACCGATCCGCTGCTCACGAGCAGCTCGGTGGTCGCCGGTCGCCGCCGCGCGCGCCTCGACGCCCTGGCCGTCCTACCCCGCCGTGGCCGCGTCACGCTTGCGCCGAGCCGGTTGCGCATCTCCGACCCGCTCCAGATCTGCATGCGCGAGGCGCGCAGCAACGACACGGCAGACCTGCTCGTGCTGCCGCGCCTCGACCCGGTGACGGTGCTGGCGGGCGGCGGCGCGAACGCTGCCGGAGGCCTGACCGGCCTCGGGACCGGCGCC
Source organism: uncultured Actinomycetes bacterium (assembly GCA_946481495.1). The sequence goes on along the minus strand of CAMLNW010000125.1, from coordinate 5,493 downwards.
CGTTCGGCCGGCCGCTGGCGCGAGGACGCCAACGACGGCGTCGACCTCGACGGCCTGCGCCCCTACCGCGAGGGGGCGCCCGCGTCGCGCATCCACTGGGCGACGCTCGCCCGCCGCGGCGAGATGATGGAGCGGCGCTTCGTCGCCGAGAGCGCATCGGCGCCGCTGATCGTGCTCGACGTCGCAGCGCCGGCCGACATCGACGCACTCGACGCGGCAGTGCGCGCTGCAGCCTCGCTCTGCGTCGCGCTGGCGCGCGTCGAGGGGGTCGCGCTGCTCGTGCCGGGCGATCGGCGGCCGGTCTCGATCGACCACGACCTCGGCGCCTGGCCGGGTGTCCACAAGCGGCTCGCGCTCGTGGAGGCGGAAACGAAGACCAGCGTCGGCGGCCTCGGTCCGCGCTCGGGTGCGCTGCTGTGGGTAACAGCGACCGCGGGCGGCGCGATCCCGCACGAGCTGGAGCTGTTGCCCGCACGACCGCGCTATCTGGTCGCGCCGACGCTGCCGGCGAGCACGGCAGCGGCGTTCGAGGTTGGCGGTTGCAGCGGCAGGCTGGTCGACCGCGGCGGTCGGAGCGCCGCCGCATGAACGCCACGGCAATGCCGCTGCGTACCTCGCCGCTGGCGACCGCTGAAGACGCCGAAAGCGCCGGCACGGTCGCCGTGCGATTGGCCATCTTCGCCGCTTTCGCCACATACGGCGCCGCGCACTGGGCGATGCTCGTCGCCAGACCGTCGGCGGCTGTCGTTCTCGCGACGGTCGGAGCCGCGACCGCCTGCGCCGTCGCGCTGGCGCTACTCGACCGCTCGCAGCTCCCGCGCCGCACCGTCCTGGCGTTCGCCGCGCTCACCGTGCTCGCGGCACTCGCCGCCGGCCTGGTCGCGACGGGAATCGAGCCGCGCCTGCTGTTCCCCACCGGCTGGGGCGAGCTCGCCGACCAGCTCGACCGGGCGCTGCTCGGCGTCCAGGGCGTCGACTGGCCCTACGACGGCCCCGACGGGTGGATCCGGCTGACGATCCTGCTGGGTGCTCCGCTGCTCCTGACCGCGGCGGCCGCGCTCTCGTTCTGGCCGGCGTCGCCGGAGGCGCGGCCGCCGTTGCGCGGTGCCGCGCTCGTCTTGCTGATCGCCGTCTACACGCTGGCCGTGACGACCAACAGCCCTGGCAGCCCGCTGCTGTTCGGGGCGCTGTTGCTGGCGTTGATCGCCGCCTGGCTATGGCTCCCGCAGCGCGGCGTTCGCGAGTGGACCGCCGGCGCGATCGTCGTCGCCGCGACTGCCTTGCTGGCGCTGCCGGCCGCCGCCGCACTCGACGGCGACGGACCATGGCTCGACTACCGCTCTTGGTCGCCGTTCGGAGCCGACGCCGGAATCGCCTTCTCGTGGGATCACAGCTACGGCCCGCTCGACTGGCCACGCCAGGGAACGACACTGCTGAACGTCCGCTCCGACCACCCGCACTACTGGAAGGCGGAGACGCTCAACAGCTTCGACGGCGTCCACTGGTATCGCGCGACCGGCGACGAGCAGCGCGATCTGTCCGCCGAACTTCCCTTCGATCCCAACAGAGTCAGCTTCGACTCGGGGACATGGAGCTACGGCGAGCTGAACCCTGACTGGAACGACGAGATCCAGTTCACCGTCAGGTCGCTCTCTACCGAGCTGCTCGTCGGCAGCGGGCTGACCTACGACGTCGTCGGGGCGGCGGCCGTCCCGTCGGCGGACGGCACCACCGAGCTGCTCGACCCGCTCGGACGCGGCGACAGCTACACGGTCCGGTCGTACCAACCGAACCCGACCCCGATCGTCATGGCCGGCGCGCCGGAGGGCTACCCCGCCTGGGTCGAGCGCTACACGGAGCTGTCGCTGCCCGGCGCGGGAGCGGACGTCCGGACGGTGGTCGTCCCGCCGCGCGGCAACCGGGCGGGCGCCGCCGAGCGCGCCGACGTCGAGACGGCACTGACCGACTCGACGGCCTACGACGTCGTCGCCGCGATCGCCACCTACCTGCGCGACAACTACCGCTACAACGAGGACGTTCCCCAGCATGCCTATCCGCTCGAGAGCTTCCTCTTCGAGGACCGGCAGGGCTACTGCCAGCAGTTCTCCGGGGCGATGGCGCTGATGCTGCGTATGGTGGGCGTCCCGGCCCGTGTCGCGGCCGGGTTCTCCCCCGGGACGCTGAACCGCAGGACCGGCGAGTACCGCGTGCGCGATCTCGACGCGCACTCCTGGGTCGAGGTCTACTTCTCCGGGATCGGCTGGGTCACCTTCGACCCGACACCGCGCGCGACCGAGTCCGGCATGGCCGGGGCACCTGCGGCCAGCGGAGCCAGCGCCGCCGGCGACGTCCAGCAGAGCTCGGTGGCACCTGAGCCGGCGTCTGACCCGAATGCCGCGGCCGACGGAGCTGGCGCCGATGAGAAGAGCGCTGAAACGACAGGCGCGCAGCCGAGCGCTGAGGCCGGCCTCCCGGCATTCGTCCTGCTGCTCGCCGCCGGTCTCGCGGCGCTCTCACTCTCAGGCACCCTCGTCTACGCGATCCGCGTCAAGCGCCGCAACGCACTCGACCGCGAGCAGCTCGCCGCCGCCGAGATCGCCGAGCTGCGCGGCGCGCTCGACCGGCTCGGCTGGGACGTCGCCCCCGCGACGACGCTGCTGGCACTCGAGCAACAGCTCGCGGCGACCGCCGGCCCCCGCGCGGCCGCTTACGCCCGCGCGCTGCGCGACTTTCGCTTCGACCCCCAGCATGGCGAGCCGCCCGGGCCCGCCGATCGGCGCGCGCTGCGCCGCGCGCTCGGCAGCGCGGCGGGACCGCTCGGCCCCCTGCGCGCGTTGATCGCGCTCCCGCCCGGCTAGAGGACCGCCATGTAGCGGTCGAGCTCCCATTGCGTGACCTGCACCCGGTAGTCCTCCCACTCCTGGCGCTTGATCTCGATGAAGCGGTTGAAGATGTGCTCGCCGAACGCGCGCAGCACCAGCTCGGACTCCGACGTCAGCTCGATCGCCTCGCCGAGCGTCTCGGGCAGCTGCTCGATGCCGAGCCGCTTGCGCTCGTCGGGCGACAGGTGGTAGAGGTTCTTCTCCATCGGGTCGGGCAGCTCGTAGCCCTTCTCGATCCCCTCGAGCCCGGCGTGCAGCAGCGCGGCGAAGGTCAGATAGGGGTTGCAAGCGGGGTCGGGGCAGCGCAGCTCCATCCGCGTCGCCTGCTCCTTGCCGGGGTGGTAGAGCGGCACGCGCACCAGCGCCGAGCGGTTGCGGCGCGACCAGGCACAGTAGACCGGCGCCTCGTAGCCGGGCACCAGCCGCTTGTAGGAGTTGACCCACTGGGCGAAGACCGACGAGACCTCGCGCGCATGCTTGAGCTGGCCGGCGATGAACGCCTTGCCGACGTCGGACAGGTAGTACTGGTCGTCGGCGTCGAAGAAGGCGTTCTGGCCGTTCTTGAACAGTGACTGGTGGGTGTGCATCCCGGAGCCGTTCTCGCCGAACAGCGGCTTTGGCATGAAGGTCGCGTGGAAGCCGTGCTGCGCCGCGTACTCCTTGACCGTGATGCGGTAGGTCATGCAGTCGTCGGCCATCTTGAGCGCGTTCGCGTAGCGCATGTCGATCTCGTGCTGCGACGGCCCAACCTCGTGGTGGGTGTACTCGACGTGGATGCCGAGCTGCTCGAGCGCGAGCACAGTGTCGCGGCGAAGGTCGGAGCCGGCGTCGAGCGTGGTGAGGTCGAAGTAGCCGCCCTCGTCGAGGATCTCCGGCACGCCATCGGCCGGGCGGGCGTTGCGGAAGTAGAAGTACTCGAGCTCGGGGCCGACGTTGAAGGTGTCGAAGCCCATCGCCTCGGCGCGTTCGAGCGCGCGGCGCAGGACGTGGCGCGGGTCACCCTCGTAGGGGTCGCGGTTCGGGGTCAGGACGTCGCAGAAGATGCGCGCGACGCCCTTGTCCTCGGGACGCCAGGGCAAGATGGCGAAGGTAGAGGCGTCGGGCATCGCGATCATGTCCGACTCCTCGATCGCGTTGAAGCCGGTGATCGACGAGCCGTCGAAGCCCATTCCGCCCTCGAAGGCGTCGTCGAGCTCGGCAGCGTTGATCGAGAAGCTCTTGAGCTGGCCGAGGATGTCGGTGAACCAGAGGCGGACGAAGCGGATGTCGTGCTCCTCCACGAAGCCCAGTACGTCGGCGGCGGTCTTCGGCTGGTCGGCCATGCTGTCCCCTAGCTGTGTCGGCGGCTCAAGGCCGCAAGGGTACAGCTAGGCCTTGTCGGGGCAGTAGTCGTGCGACCACTGCTTGAGCGCCTCGAGGGCCGGCTGGAGCGCCTGGCCCTTGGCGGTCAGCGCATACTCGACGCGAACCGGCGTCTCGTCGTAGACGTGTCGGACGACGACCTCCTCGGCCTCGAGCTCCTTGAGTCGCTCGGACAGCAGCCGGTCGGAGACGTCGGGAACGAGCACGCGGATCTCCGAGAAGCGCAGCGGTCCGCCCTCGACGAGGACGAGCAGGATCGCGCCGGTCCAGCGCCTGCCGATCAGCTCGACGGCGTGGTGGTAGAGCGAGCAACAGGGCGACCGCTCGGCACCAGAGGGTGGGGCTACCGCCGGCTCCTCGGCCGGCTCCGTGACGGTAGGCATCCCCGCGCCCATAGGCCTGAATCCTAGAGGACCGGGCTCACGCCGCCCGGGCCACGCGCCCTTCCTCAGCCGAGCCGTCGTTCGGCACGTCGCCGGCGCGGGTGATGAGGTTGGCGAAGCTGTCGAGCGCGACGTGGGCGACGGCCTCAAGAATCTGCTCGTCGTCCCAGCCGGCCTCGCGCGCCTCCTCGTGGATGTGCAGCGGCGGAGCGCCTTCGCTGGTCAGCAGCGCCTTGACGTAGCGCAGCAGCGCGGCCTCGTACTCGTCGCGGGAGTCGAACTCACGCGCGAGCGCGATCTCGTCGAGTCCGAGGCCGGCGTCGCGGGCGGTGCGCTGGAGCGTGGCGAGCGCGTACTCGCTGCGCTGCTGCTCGGCGACCGCGAGCGCGATCCGCTGCTGGGTCTTCAGCGGCAGCGTCCCGTGGCGCAGCTCGGAGCGGAAGCGGGCGTAGGCGCGCAACGTGGCCGGCGATCCGGCGAGCACGCCGACGATGTTCGAGAGCTGGCCACCGCCGGCAAGCGCACCCTTGAGCACCGGAACGCTGCCCTCGGGCGCCGTCAGCTCGTCGTGGACCTGGAACCTGCTCTCCTTGGTCTTCATCGGCGCTTCTCTTTCTGCCGGTTGCTTACCGGAAGTAAGGATAGCTATGGGTCCGCGAGATGCCTAGCGGTGGCTGGCAAGGAAGCAGGCCTCGTGGCGGGCGCCAGCCCGTGAGAGGCCGATGACGCCGCCAGGCGGCGCTAGGCGTTCGCGGTGGCTATTGCCATGAAGACCAGGAAGAGACCGAGCGCGAACGCCCACATGGCGATGCGGTCGGGGCGGGCCTGGATCTGGGCCTGCGCGCGCGGCGGACGGCGACGGCGCG
>CAMLNW010000124.1 GCA_946481495.1 uncultured Actinomycetes bacterium | reverse complement strand
ACGACTGGAGCTTTCCCAAGGGCAAGCTCGACCCCGGCGAGACCTTCGAGGAGGCCGCGTTGCGCGAGGTGCGCGAGGAGACCGGCCTGATCTGCCGGCTCGGCCCCGAGCTCGCGTTCGCCCACTACGACGACAGCAAGGGGCGTCCCAAGCTCGTCCGCTACTGGCTGATGGCCGTCATCGAGGACCCTGGCTTCGAGCCCAACGACGAGGTTGACGAGCTGCGCTGGCTGACTCCCGCCGAAGCTACCGAGTTGCTGACCTATTCGCGCGACCGCAGCCTGGTCAAGACGCTCTGAGGCGCTAGCCGGCCGTGGCTGGCTCGGCTGGGAAGCGGTCGGCCCAAGGGGCGATCTCCTCGAGCTGCCGGCTGACCTGGAGCAGCAGCGCCTCGCCGGTCGGTGGGCCGACGATCTGGGCGGCGGTCGGGAGGCCGTCGTTGCCCTGGAAGAGCGGGACCGAGATGGCGGGCTGGCCGGTCATGTTGAAGACGGGGGTGAACGGCGTGAACTCGGCGCCCTTGTCGAACTCGCGCTGGGGATCGTCGCCACAGGGATCGATCTCGGCGTGCCGGACGGGGCGCTGGGCGAGCGCGGGCGTGACGACGAGATCCCAGTCGGCCCAGGTCGAGACGATTCCGCGTGCGATCGCCTGGCCCATCGCGACCGCACCGATGTAGGTCGGCGCCGGAATGCCCTGGCCCATCTCGTAGAGCCACAGCGACAGCGGCTCGACGTTCTCGACGCTCGGCTGCTTGCCGCTGACGATCTGCCCGTGCACCATGCTGGCGGCGACGTTCGCCGCCCACAACGCGGTGAACACGCCCACCAGCGGCTCGCCGTGCGGAATCGGTGACGGGATCTGCTCGACGTGGTGGCCGAGCTGCTCGAGCAGTGCCGCCGCCTCGCGGGTGCCGCGCTCGCACTCCGGATCGAGCTCGCCGTCGACCGGCATCTCGGTCACCAGCCCAACGCGCAGCTTGCCCGGGTCGCGCTTGGCCAGCTCGGCGAACGGCGCCTCGGGCGGTGGCGCCCAGGTCGCATCGCCCAGCACATGCCCCGACATCAGGTCCAGCAGCGCAGCCACGTCCTCGGTCGTGCGCGCAAGGACGCCGTCGGTCCCCAGGAGGTGATCGCCCAGCGAAGGCGCCATCGAGACCCGTCCGCGAGACGGCTTCAGCCCCAGCAGCCCGCAACAGGCCGCCGGGATCCGGATCGACCCGCCGCCGTCGCTCGCATGCGCGATCGGCACCGCACCCGACGCGACCGCCCCGGCCGACCCACCGCTCGACCCGCCCGTCGTCCGCTCCGGATCCCACGGGTTCCGCGCCGGCCCGAACCGTCGCGGATTCGTCACCGGCGTGATCCCGAACTCGGGCGTCTGCGTCTTCCCGACGATCACGAACCCCGCCTCCTTGAGGCGCCGCACCTGCTCGTAGTCGTGATCCGGCGTGAACTCCCCGAGCAGCTCCGACCCATGCGCCATCCGCAACCCCGCCACCGGCGCGAACAGGTCCTTGATCCCAATCGGAACCCCCGCAAACGGCCGCCCGTCACTCGGGCCGATTGCATCCGCTGCCGCCAACGCATTCTCACCGTCGACCAGCGTCCAGTGATTCAGCTCGCTAGTCGCCTCGATCCGATCCAGCGACGCCTGCACCAACTCCCGCGACGTGACGTCGCCCGAACGAACCATCGCGGCCAGCTCGGTGGCCGACCGGCGGAGAAGATCGGACATGTCGACCACCGTAGCCGGCCGTGGCGCTCCTGTGGGACGTCCTTGAGGACTGGGTTCGTGCTGAGCGGTTTGAGGGGCGCTGTGGCGAGTGGCTGATGCTGCTCCACCGGGCTGTTTGGCTGGGTAGGGCGGCGAGTGGTGTTGGAGGTTGCCGGGAGCGGACCCCTCTCATTGGCCCCGGCACTCAGTTGGACGATTGTGCGTGCTCTGACCCCAACAATCCTTCATCGAGATGAAAGCTGAGTTCGGCCCCGCTACGGACGAAGGATTATTGGGGTCAGGGGCCTACAAAACGTTCATCTGGTGCGAGGTGAAGCGGCTAGCGGGCGTGCCACAGCGCCCCTCAAACCGCTCAGCACGAACTCAGTCCTCAAGGACGCCTGCAGGAGCGCCGCCCGGCTAAGCCGCTGGCGCCAGCTCGGCGCGCAGCTTCTTCAACGCTTTGCGATCGTCGTCGCGGCCGAGGCGCGCCAGAACCTCATCAGCCAGCGACAGGTAGTCGGCGCCGAGGTCCGGCCTGTGATCCACGATCGACACGGCTCGCTCAGCGGACTCGGCATAGGCCACCGACCGCCGGATCGGCGTCTCGAAGATCTTGTCGCCGTAGCCGTCGCGCAGCTGCTCCAATGCCTCGCGGGCGTGGACGGTGCGCATGTCGGCGATGTTCAGCACGGCGCCGAGCCACTTCAGATCGGGGCTGAGGCTGCGGGCGGCCTCGACGACCTCGAGCGCCTGCTCGACGCCCTGGAGCGAGAAGTACTCGGCCTCGGTTGAGATCAGCGCGTAGTCGGCCGCTACGAGCGCGTTGACGGTTAGCAGGCCGAGCGACGGCGGGCAGTCGATCAGGATCAGGTCGTAGTCGTCGGCGACGTCGCCGAGAGCGCGTCGCAGCACCATCTCACGGCCGATCTTGCCGCTCAGCAGAAGCTCCGACTCGGCGAGGTGGATGCTGGCCGGAAGGACGTCGGAATGGATCGACTCAGGGGCCTTGGCGCGATCCGCGAGCACGTCGGCGAGCGTCGGCTCTGGCGCGTCGCCGACCGCGAAGTAGTCGGTCAGGTTGCCCTGCGGGTCCATGTCGACGGCTAGCACCCGCAGGCCGATGCGTCTGAAGACGTCGACGAGCGTGCGTGTGGTCGTCGTCTTGCCGGTGCCGCCCTTCTGCGAGAGGACGGTGATCGTGGTTGACATCGGCGCCGACGATACAGAGGAGGTGGGATAAGATTTCCGGTCCTTACTCACGCGTGCCTGCTGGGCGATACGCGCGACCCGGAGGAAGGACAGATGCAGGATCCCGCCTACCCGCCGGGCGACAGGGGAATGACTCTCCCGTCAGCCAGCGGGCTACATGACCAGCAGTACGAGCACGACGCCTGCGGCGTCGGCTTCGTTGCGCGCTTGCATGCGCCGGCCTCGCACGAGGTCGTCGAGCGCGCGCTGGAGGTGTTGGATCGGATGGAGCATCGTGGCGCGGAGGGCGCCGATCCCGAGACTGGCGACGGCGCTGGCATCCTGATCCAGGTTCCCGACGCGTTCCTGCGTGCCGAGGTCGAGTTCGTGCTGCCCGAGGCGGGCCGCTACGGCGTCGCGATGTGCTTCCTGCCGCGCGACGAGGACGACCGCGGCCGTGCCCGGCGTGCGCTCGAGCGTGCCGTCGAGGCCCAGGGCCTGTGGGTGCTCGGCTGGCGCGAGGTCCCGGTCGATCCGAGCGCCTGCGGCCGCACCGCCGCCGCGTGCGCGCCGCGCACCGCTCAGCTGTTCGTCGGTTCCCCGGAGGGCGTCGCCGACCAGGACGCACTCGAGCGCAAGCTCTACGTCGCCCGTCGCGCCGCCGAGCACGAGCTCGTCCCGGGCTTCGCGATCCCGAGCTGCTCGTCGCGGACGATCACCTACAAGGGAATGTTGATCTCGCCGCAGCTGCCGAAGTACTTCCCCGACCTCCAGGACGAGCGCGTCGTCAGCCGCCTGGCGCTGGTCCACTCGCGCTTCTCGACCAACACGTTCCCGAGCTGGCCCCTCGCGCAGCCGTTCCGCATGATCGCCCACAACGGCGAGATCAACACCGTGCGCGGCAACCGCAACTGGATGCGCGCCCGCGAGGCGCAGCTCTCCTCGCCGCTGTTCGGCGACTCGCTGTCCGACCTCGGGCCGGTGCTCGACGACCAGATGTCGGACTCGGGGTCGCTCGACGCTGCCTTCGAGCTGCTGACGCTCGGTGGCCGCTCGATGGCGCACGCGATCTCGATGCTGATCCCCGAGGCCTACCAGGGCCGTGGCGAGCTGTCGCCGGCCGTCAACGACTTCTTTGCCTACCACGCCTCGCTGATCGAGCCGTGGGACGGCCCGGCGGCGGTCGCGTTCACCGACGGCCGCGCGATCGGCGCGACGCTCGACCGCAACGGGCTGCGGCCCGGCCGCTGGCTGCACACCCACGACGGCTGGGTCGTCTTCGCCTCGGAGACCGGCGTGCTGCCGGTGCCGGAGGAGGACGTCGTCGGCAAGGGCCGCCTGCATCCCGGCAAGCTGTTCCTGGTCGACCTCGAGCGCGAGCGCGTCATCCCCGACGCCGAGCTCAAGCGCGAGCTCGCCGCCCGTCAGCCCTACGGCGACTGGCTCGCCGAGCGCGTCGTGCGGATCGGCGACCTGCCGGAGAAGAGTCCGCGCGTGCCGCGCGTCGAGCCGCTGCTGGCGCGCCAGCTCGCCTTCGGCTGGAGCCAGGAGGACGTGCGCGTGCTGCTGGCGCCGATGGCCCGCGACGGCGTCGAGCCGACCGGCTCGATGGGCAACGACACGGCGCTGGCGGTGCTGTCGGACAACCGGCCGCCGCTGTTCTCCTACTTCAAGCAGCTGTTCGCGCAGGTCACCAACCCGGCGATCGACCCGATCCGCGAGTCGATCGTGATGAGCCTGCAGGCGTGCGTCGGGCCGGAGATCAACCTGCTCGGCGAGACACCCGACCACTGCCACCAGCTCGTGATGCCGCAGCCGATCCTGCGCAACGCCGAGCTGGAGAAGCTGCGCCAGGTCGACCACGAGGTCTTCGAGGCGCGCTCGATCGACATCACCTGGCCCGTTCGCGACGGCGTCGGCGGGATGGAGCGGCGGCTCCAGGAGATCTGCAACCAGGCGTCGGAGCTCGTCGAGGACGGCGTGACGATTCTGATCCTCTCCGACCGCAACATCGGCCGCGAGCGCGCCGCGATCCCGTCGCTGCTGGCGACCGCGGCCGTCCACCACCACCTGGTGCGCGAGACGACACGCCTGCGCTGCGGGCTCGTCGTCGAGACCGGCGAGGCGCGCGAGGTCCATCACATCGCTTGCCTGACCGGCTACGGCGCCGCGGCGGTCAACCCGTACCTGATGTTCGAGTCGCTCGGCAAGGTCCACCACGACGGGCTGCTGAAGCGCGACATCGGTCTCGACGAGGCCGAGGAGCACGTCGTCAAGGCGATCGGCAAGGGCCTGCTGAAGGTGCTCTCGAAGATGGGCATCTCGACGATGCGCTCCTACACCGGCGCGCAGATCTTCGAGGCGATCGGCCTCGACCTCGAGCTGATCGACCGTCACTTCACCGGCACGCCGTCGCGGATCGGCGGCGTCAGCTTCGACGTGCTCGCCGGCGAGGCGCTCGACCGCCACCGGCGCGCCTACCCGGCCGCCGCCTCCGAGCTGCTGCCGCCCGGCGGCATCTACGCCTGGCGGCGCGGCGGCGAGTTCCACGGCTGGAACCCGGAGACGATCGCCAACCTCCAGCACGCCGCGCAAGGCGAGGAGCCGGAGTCCTACGAGCGCTTCAAGACCTACGTCAACGACGTCGCCGCGAAGAACTCGACGCTGCGCGGACTGCTGCGCTTCGCCGATGAGGACATCGACCCGATCCCGCTTGACGAGGTCGAGCCGGCGGCGGAGATCGTCAAGCGCTTCAAGAGCGGCGGGATGAGCCTCGGCGCGCTGTCGCCGGAGGCTCACGAGGGGCTCGCGGTCGCGATGAACCGGCTCGGCGGCAAGTCGAACACCGGCGAGGGCGGGGAGGACCCGGCTCGCTTCGCCGACGCTCGGCGATCAAGCAGGTCGCCTCGGGCCGCTTCGGCGTGACGGTCGAGTACCTGACCAACGCCGACGAGATCCAGATCAAGGTCGCCCAGGGCGCCAAGCCGGGCGAGGGCGGTCAGCTGCCGGGCCACAAGGTCGACGGCTACATCGCCGGCCTGCGTCACTCGACGCCGGGTGTGACGCTGATCTCGCCGCCGCCGCACCACGACATCTACTCGATCGAGGACCTCAAGCAGCTGATCTACGACCTGCGCTGCGCGAATCCGAAGGCGCGCATCTCGGTCAAGCTGGTCTCCGAGGTCGGCGTCGGCACAGTTGCCGCAGGCGTCGCGAAGGCGAACGCCGACCACGTCGTCGTGGCCGGCCACGACGGCGGCACCGGCGCGTCGCCGCAGTCGTCGATCCAGCACGCCGGCATCCCGTGGGAGATCGGCCTCGCCGAGACCCAGCAGACGCTGCTCAAAAACGACCTGCGCTCGCGGATCGTCGTCGAGACCGATGGCCAGATGCGCACCGGCCGCGACGTGATGGTCGCCGCGCTGCTCGGCGCCGACGAGTACGGCTTCTCGACCGCCCCGCTGATCGCGCTCGGCTGCGTGATGATGCGCGTCTGCCACCTCAACACCTGCCCCGTCGGGGTCGCGACCCAGGATCCGGCTCTCCGCGCCCGCTTCGCCGGCGAGCCCGACCACGTCGTCAACTACCTCGTGCTGGTCGCCGAGGAGGTGCGCGAGATCCTCGCCTCGCTCGGCCTGCGCAGCCTCGACGAGGCGATCGGCCGCACCGACCTGCTGGTGCCCGACGAGAAGGTCGACCACTGGAAGGCGCGCGGCGTCGACCTGCGCGCGCTGCTCGTCGTCCCCGAGGAGGCCGCCGACGGCCGCCCGCGCCACAACACGCGCGGCCCCGAGCCGGTGCTCGACGACGCGCTCGACCACGACCTGATCGCTGCCTGCGCGCCGGCGATCGAACGCGGCGAGCAGGTGCGGCTCGAGCGCGAGGTCGAAAACAAGAACCGCACGGTCGGCGGGCTGCTGTCGAACGCGATCGCTCGCACGCACGGAGCGAACGGCCTGCCGGACGGGACGATCGAGATCGAGCTGCGCGGCTCGGCCGGTCAGAGCTTCGGTGCCTGGCTGGCGCCGGGCGTGACGCTGACGCTCGACGGCGACGCCAACGACTACGTCGGCAAGGGGCTCTCCGGCGGCACCGTCGTCGTCCGGCCCGCGCCCGAGGCGAGCTTCGCCGCCGAGTCGAACGTGATCGTCGGCAACACCGTCCTCTACGGGGCGACGGTCGGCAAGGCGTTCTTCCGCGGCCTGGCCGGCGAGCGCTTCGCGGTCCGTAACTCCGGCGCCCACACCGTCGTCGAGGGTGTCGGCGACCACGGCTGCGAGTACATGACCGGCGGTCGCGTCGTCGTGATCGGCCCGACCGGGCTCAACTTCGCCGCCGGCATGAGCGGTGGCGTCGCCTACGTGCTCGACGTCGACGGCGGCTTCGCCGGCCGCTGCAACATGGAGCTCGTCGAGCTCGAGGTTCCGGCGCCCGACGATCTCGAAGAGGTTCGCGAGCTGCTCGCCGAGCACGTCGAGCGGACCGGCTCCCCGGTCGCCGCGAACCTGCTCGAGAGCTGGAACGACTCGGCCGCCCGTTTCGTCAAGGTGATGCCGCGCGACTATAAGCGGGCGCTCGCCGAGCTGGCGGAGGCCGAGGCAGCCGCCGCCGACGAGCTGGGAGCGCCGGCCTGATGGGCGAGCTCGGCGCGTTCCTGCGCATCCACCGCGTCGGCTTCGACAAGCGCGACCCCAACGAGCGGGTCAACGACTACAAGCAGTACTTCGAGCTGCCCGACGACGAGACGCTCCAGGAGCAGGGCGGCCGCTGCATGGACTGCGGCGTCCCGTTCTGCCACGAGGGCTGCCCGCTCGGCAACCCGATCCCCGAGTGGAACGACCTCGTCTACCAGGGCCGCTGGCGCGACGCCGTCAACCTCGCCCACACGACGAACAACTTCCCCGAGTTCACCGGCCTGATCTGCCCGGCGCCGTGCGAGTCGGCCTGCGTACTCCAGATCAACGACGACCCGGTGACGATCAAGAGCATCGAGCTGTCCATCGTCGAGCGCGCGTTCGAGGAAGGGTGGATTCGGCCGCAGCTTCCGGCGTCAGTCCGGTCAGCGCGCTGCGGATCGACTAGAATGCGGCGGAATGAGCTCGACGCCGCGCCCCGGCACCGTGACCTGGCAGGATCTGAC
>CAMLNW010000123.1 GCA_946481495.1 uncultured Actinomycetes bacterium | reverse complement strand
GCCTATAATGTCCTGCGCCACGAAGCCACTGAGCGACCCGGCACCAGCCCGCTGCTGAATGAACATCGCAAGGGCACCTTCGCCTGCCTCGGCTGCGACCGGCTCGCTCGCTACCCGACGCAACCCGGGCAGCCAGACCGCGAGCAGGAAGACCAGGCCCCCCGCCAGCAGGGCAATCGCCGCATAGCTCAGCGCGCGCACGGCGCCGAAGGCAACCTCGGTCACCGGTCCTGCGCCCTCGTCGAGCAGGTCGGAGACGGCGGCTGCCGGCCGCCCCCCTGCCCTGCCGACGGTGAACACGTAGCCGCCGGCAACCGGGTGGGCGTCGGCCGAGACGACGCGGTAGGTGACCGTGTAGGCGCCGTCGGGCAGGTCGTCTTCGAGCCGCACGGCGATGGCGTCGCTCGCCGGCCGCTCGACATCGCCGACGTCGACGCGCTCGCCATCGGCGGCGAAGACCCGCAGCGCGCCGAAGCTCGACTCGATCGGCTCGTCGAAGGTCACCGCCACCCGCTCGGGCGCACGCTCGAGCGCGGCGCCGCGCATCGGCTGGGTCTGCTCGACCACCGCATGCGCGGCCGCGCTGGCGGGCAGGGCCAGCAGCGCCACGCAGAGCACGACTAAGACGCTGAATCGCAACGCGGCGATTTCGCGGAGCCGGGTCACCACGCCTCGGCGTCCTCGGCATCGCCGCCGCGCCGCCTCCGGCGCCGCACCAGGACGACCAGCACCACGCCGCCCACCGCGACGGCCAGCAGGACGATCGCCGCAGCGATCGGGAAGCTCTCGTCGGGACGGCCTACCCAGGTCAGGGCGCCCCTGACCTCACCCGGCCGCTCGCCGACCCGGATCGGCACCGCCCAGTCGAAGACCTTCGTCCGCCGCTGGGGGTCGCGCACCGCCGCGGGCCGGCCGGCGCCCATCCAGTGGATGCGGTGGTCGTGCCAATCGAACCGGCCTGACCGGTCGACGACCTTCCACTCCGGCGCGGCGTCCTCGTCGGCGCGTGCCGGCAGGTCGACCTTGGCGAAGCGGTCCTCGTTGAGGTAGAGCGCCGGCGAGTTGAGGTTGACCTCGACCGTCCCGTCGGGCCGCACACGAGCGTAGGGCTCGCCGTTGTAGCCCTCGACGACGACCGTCTTGCCGCTGTCGTTGCGCAACGCGAGCCGGTCGTCGCGGTCGAGGACGTCGACCGTCAGGCCGGCGTCCACGGGCGTGACGGCGCGGATCTCAGATGTGTAGTCGGTGCCGCCCCCGCCGTGGGCGTGGGCGGCTGTCGCGGCCATAGCGAACGCCAGCAGCGCCACCGCAGCCGCGCCGCTGATGCGGCGCAATTCGTGCCTCCTTGGGCAGCTTCGTGGATCGCGCTCCCACCCGGGAGCGCGATCGCGCCGCGGCCGGGAGAGCTAGCGGGCGAGCAGCGCCGCGGGCGGCGGACGCACGGCGAGCGAATGGGCGATCAAGCGACCGCCACGCGGGACGACACGCAGCGCCCAACGAGCGCCAGCAGGAGCGAGCAGCCGTTGCGCCGGCCGACGGCGACGGTCTCGCGCACCCCGCGCTAACCGAACGATCGACTCGTCACCGAGATAGCGCCCGGCGATCAGCGGCAGCGCGACGAGCAGCAGCGGCGCCGCGTAGAGCAGCGCCGGCGCGAGCACGCCCGCCGCTTCAGCCAGCAGGCAGAGCGACGAGAGCAGCGCCAGCGCCACGAGGACGCGCCGATCACGACGGGGCATGCACATGAGCCTACAAGGCCAGGCGGAGCCGCGGGGTACTCTTTCCAGCGATGGCCCCCACGACCGCCAGCGACTGGACCGAGCACACGACCAAGGCTCTCTCCGACGCCGGCTACCGTTCTAGCGCGCCGCGCGAGGTGGTAATCGGTGCGATCGCCGAGCTCGGCTGCAGCATCACCGCGCGCGAGATCGCCGACCTGCTGCGCGAGCGCGGCAGCGGCGTCGGCCTGGCGAGCATCTACCGGGCGCTCGACCTGCTCGACCGCCTCGGTCTCGTACAGCGCTTCGACGTCGGCGAGGGCGTTGCCCGCTACGAGGCGGCGCTCCCGGGTGGCGACCACCACCACCATCTCGTCTGCGACAGCTGCGGGACCGTCGAGCCGTTCGAGGATCAGGCGCTCGAGGACGCGATCCACGGCCTCTCCGACAAGACCGCCTTCGCGATCGCCGCCCACGACGTCACGCTGCGCGGCGAGTGCCCGGCCTGCCGGGCGAGCAGCAACTAGCGACGTCGCCTCAGACGTTCGGCCTGCAGCTCTGCTCGCCGCCGGTCAGCCCGTCGACGATCGCCTCGGTATTCGACTGGATCGACTCGATGTAGGTCGCGCCGTCGGAGTCGGCTGGACCGAGCGTGTCGGACCAGAGCGGCCGCCCGACAGACGCGCCGGTCTCATGTGACACGGCGCGCTCGAGCTTCGGATCGATCGAGCTCTCCGGAAAGATCGCCCTGACGTTCTCGCGCTCGATCTGCTCGACGAGCGTCTGGGTATCACCAGCCGACGGCTGCGCGGCGGTCGATCGCGACGGGATCAGCGCCCCGACGACCTCGATCCCGTAGCGGTCGGCGTAGTAGGCGAGGGCATCATGAGTGGTGACCAGCTTGCGCCGCGCCGGCGGGATCTCGTCGACGCAGGCGGCGACGTTGCGGTCGAGCCGGCGCAACCGCTCCGAGTAGGAGCGGGCATTGGCCTCGTAGCCCGCGCGTCCGTCGGGGTCGGCCGCGTTCAGCGCGTCGTGAATCGCCGCCACGGCCAAGATCGCGTTGCGCGGGTTCTGCCACCAGTGCGGATCGGCGCTGTCGCCGTGATCGTGAGCCTGCTTCGGTCCGATCGTCTCGGCCGTCTGGATCAGCTCGACGCGCGGGGCGTCGCTGCCCGAGCTGTCGATCACGTCGCCGAGCCATTCGTCGAGCTCACCCCCGGACTGGAAGATCGCGTCCGCCGCGGCAAGCGCCTTGACGTCGCTCGGCCGTGGCTCGTAGCCGTGCGGATCGGAGTTGGGCTGCAAGAGCTGCTCGACATCGACGCGGTCACCGCCCACCGCGCGGACGAGATCGGCGACCTGCGTGGTCGTCGCCACGACCGTTGGTCTCTCGCCACCGGACGGCGCGGAGGAGTCGTCGCCACAGCCGCTCGCGACCAGCGCGAGGAAGGCAACGGAGATCAGGGCGGCGGAGATCGACCGGACGGTTCGCATCGCCGCCAGCTTAATGAGAATGATTCTCGTTTGTCGCCCGGTCGGGCGAAACGGTAATGAGTCCCGCTTCCTTGCCTGCCCGCGTAGCCTGCGCCATAGGGCATGGGCCACGACCACTCACACCACCATCGCATCGCCGTGCGCGAGGGCGACCACCAGCGCCTCTGGATCGCGCTCGGCCTGATCCTGGCGCTGATGGCCGGCGAGGTCGTCGCCGGGATCGTCGCCGGCTCGCTGGCGCTGCTCTCCGACGCCGCGCACATGCTCACCGACGCGGCCGCGATCGCCCTTGCCCTGTTCGCCGGCCATCTCGCCAAGCGACCGCCGCGCGGCGGCTACACCTACGGCCTGCGTCGCGCCGAGATCCTCTCGGCGCAGGCGAACGGCGCGACGCTGCTCGCGCTCGCCGCCGTGATCGGCTTCGAGGCGATCCGGCGGCTGATCGATCCGCCGGACGTTGAGGGCGGACTAGTGCTCGTCGTCGCGCTGATCGGCGTCGCGGTCAACATCGTCGCGACCTGGGTGCTCGCCGGCGCGAACCGCGACAGCCTCAACGTCGAGGGCGCCTACCAGCACATCCTCACCGACCTCTTCGCCTTCATTGCGACCGCCGTCGCCGGCGCCGTGATCCTGATCAGCGGCTTCGGTCAGGCCGACGGGATCGCCGCGCTGATCGTCGCGGCGCTGATGATCCGCGCCGGCTGGGGCCTGCTGCGCGACTCCGGGCGGATCCTGCTCGAGGGCGCGCCGCCCGGCATCGACCCCGGCGAGGTCGCGGCCGCGCTGGCCGCCGAGCCCGACGTCGTCGAGGTCCACGACCTCCACGTCTGGGAGGTCACCTCGGGCTTCCCGGCGCTGACCGCGCACGTGCTGCTCGAGCCTGACTGCGACTGTCACCAGCGGCGACGTGACTTCGAGCTACTGCTGCACGACCGCTTCGGGATCGACCACACGACGATCCAGGTCGACCACGCTCACAAGGAGCAGGGCCCGATCGCGCTGGAGCGGAACCGCTAGGGAGCTACTCGCGCTCGCGGCGACGGCCACCGCCGCCAACGCGCTCGACGGCCTTGCTGGCGTCGACGTAAGGCAGCAGACCGACCTCGCGGGCGCGCTTGACTGCACGCGCCATCTTCGACTGGTCGCGACGGCTGAGGCCGGTGACACGGCGCGAGCGGATCTTGCCGCGCTCGGTGATGAACCGCTGCAGCAGCGCGATGTTCTTGTAGTCGATCTTGTCGATCTCCTCGCGCGGGAGCTTCGAGTAGCGCCGGGCCTCGCCCTTCATGGAGGGCTTGCCACGCTTGCGATCCTTCGTATTGCTTCGTGCCATCGGCCGGTAAGAGTGACAGAGCCGGCGCTTTCGCGTCGGCGCGGTAGCCGGCACGGCCCGATCCGGCGCATTGGTCCGCAGCCGCTGCTTCTATTCCGCGCATCGGCGCGAGCAGCATCACCCGCGTGTTTGCGGCGCTCGTCGCCGTGCTGGCCCTGGCCACGGTGGTCGGGATGGCGCTGCTCTGGCCGGGCGACGTCGACACCAAGGTCGGCGAGGCGATCGTCACCAAGTCGGACACCGCGACGGTCATGTCGGTAAGCGAGTTCGCCTGCTCTGGGCTCGAGACCGACGTCTGCCGCGAGGTCAGGATCCGGCTCGAGAGCGGCGAAGACAACGGCGCCGTCAAGTCGCTGGTGCTCGACAACGGCACGATCGACCCTGACGTCTCCGAGGGCGACGTGCTGCGCGTCGTCAAGAACGTCGTGCCCCCAGGCGCCGACCCGGTCCCCGGCCGCGAGTACTCGATCTCCGACTTCGACCGTCAGAGCCCGCTGCTGCTGCTGGTGCTGATCTTCGCCGGCGTGGTCATCCTGTTCGGCCGCTGGCGCGGGGCGATGTCGCTGGTCGGGCTCGGCTTCAGCCTCGCCGTCGTGCTCGGCTTCATGGTGCCGGCGATCCTCAACGGCGAGAGCACGCTGGCGGTCGCGATCGTCGGATCGGTCGCGGTGATGCTGGCGACGATCCTGCTCGCCCACGGCGCCGGGCCGAAGAGCCTCGCGGCGATCGTCGGAACCGCGGCGTCGCTGCTGGTCACGGTCAGCCTCGCCGTGCTGTTCACCGACATGACCCATCTGACCGGACTCGCCAGCGAGGAGGCGACCTTCCTGCAGATCAACGACGCCGGCGTGTCGCTGCGCGGGCTGCTGCTCGCCGGGATGATCGTTGCCGCGCTCGGGGTGCTCGACGACGTGACGATCAGCCAGTCGTCGACGGTGCTGGCACTTCGCGCCGCCAATCCCGGCCAGAACTTTCGCGAACTGTTCACACGCGCCATGGATGTCGGCCGCGACCATGTGTCGGCGACCGTGAACACGCTCGTCCTCGCATATGTCGGCGCCTCGTTGCCGCTGCTGCTGATCTTCAGCTCCGGCCAGATCGACTTCCTCGACGCGGTCAACCTGGAGATCATCGCCAAGGAGATCGTGGCGACGCTGGTCGGCTCGATCGGCCTGATCGCGGCCGTGCCGATCACAACCGCCCTGGCGTGCGTGCTCGCGCGCCGGATGTCGGCCGACGAGCTGGCGGCGGTCGAGCCGCACGGCCATTCACACTGAGCGACGCCGATGGAGTCCGATCCTCTCCTACTCGCCGCGGTAGCGGTCTGGTGCTTCACGGTCGCGCTCGTCGGCGGAGCCGTCGGCCTCGTGTTCGGCAACATCCGGCTGCCGGCGATCGTCGCTGTCGCCTCGAGCCCGACGGCTGGAGCAGGCGCGAACGTCGGCATCTCGGGCGTTGCGGCGACGGCCGCGGCGATCGTCCACATTCGCGCCGGCAGGATCGACTGGCGGGTATTTGCCTGGATGGCCCCGCCGTCGATGGTCGGGGCGGTGGCGGGCGGCTATGCGTCCGGGCTGTTGCCCGATGCCGCGCTGCTGGTCACGATCGCGGCGGCATTGCTCTACTTCGGCGTGCGAATGCTCTGGCCGGGCGGGAGCGAGCGGCCGCGCCGTGACGAACGAGCGGGCCCGAGCATTCCCGGCATCGTCTTCAGCGGTCTCGGCATCGGAGTGCTCGGCGGACTGATCGGCCTGATCCTCGGCGCGCTGCGGATGCCGGCCCTGCTGCGCTGGGTCGGCGGCAGCGCCCATCAGGCCGTCGGAACGAACCTCGCGGTCGGAGTCTGCGTCGGCGTCGCCGGCGTGCTCGGCCACTCGCCGGCCGGAGTCGACTGGGACCTGCTGGCGATCGGAGGAGCCGCCTCGATACCCGGCGCGCTGCTCGGCTCACGACTGACCGGCCGGCTCTCGGAGCCGGTCCTGCTCAAGGGAATCGGTGCGATGCTCGTCGTCGCCGGCGGCGCGATGCTCGTTCAGGCAGCGCTCTGAGCGCCGGACCGATCCGGCACCCAGCCGGCCGGAAACGCACCCGCTGGGATGTCCGCCGGCCCACGCTCGAACCAGGCATCGACCAGCGCCTCCGCCGGCCGGTCCTCGATCAAAGGCCGCACGTCGCCGATCTCCAGCAGCAGGCGCAGCGAGGAGCCGAGCTGGTAGTCGACCGCCGTCGGCTCGTCGCCGCCGACGACGCCGCCCTCGATCAGCTCGTCGACGATGTCGAGTTGCTCCGGTAACGCGGCGAGCGTCTCCGCGAGCCCGACCGCGGTAATGCCGAGGTAGCGCCAAGCGCCGCGCGCCAGCTTGATCGCGAAGTCGGTCCCTGCGGGATCGAGCAGACCAGCTCCGGCGAAGGTACCGAGTGCCTCCGGGCGGAAATGGAGAGCGCCGAAGATCAGGTTGCGCCCTGCGGTCTGGAGATCCTCCGCAATCCCACGCTCGGCCTCGCGGATCGCAGCCGCGACCGCGCCCGGGTAGAGGTCGGCGTCGTCGACCAGCTCGTCGAGCTTCTCGAAGATCGCAGTCGTCCCATGAACCGGCTCGTCGTCGACGAGCAGTCCCGGAACCGTGCGGTTCCCCTCCCCATAGACGCCCTCGACCGTGTCGCCGTGCGTCCCGGACACCATCTCGACGGTCTCGTACTCAAGTCCATGGCGGTCGAGCGCCGCCTCGACCGCGAGACAGGGATGCGAGAACGGAACCTTGTGCAGGACGAGCTTCGGCTGATCGGACATGGGGCGAAACGCTACCCCACGACTGGCGTCCCGGCCCCCACCCGTCTAACATCCGCTCCCTCGGGGCGTGGCGCAGTCTGGTAGCGCACTCGGCTGGGGGCCGAGCGGTCGCTGGTTCGAATCCAGTCGCCCCGACTAGTAGAGCCGCTCGGGGAGGGAGCTCTGCACGGCAGGGTCGCAGCGTCGACCAACATTGGCAACGGGCGAGGACGGATCCGCTCGTGGTGTAAGCCGACATGCCTATCCGAAAGCAAGCCACTTGCCCTAGCGCGTGGTTCGTAGTTCGCCCTTCCTATCGCTGGTGATCGCACGGTATGGTTGGAAATACGTGTGTTTATAGTCTCTGGAGACGGGTCGGGAAGAGCGTTTCCACAGAGCTGGCCACTGCGGCCCGGCGTCGGTCGCGAGCGAGGAGGCCAACGAGTGCAGCGAGCAGCGATTGAGCAGACTCGGGTCCTAGCCGACCGGTTGCAAGCCCGCCGCCCCGAGATCGAGCGGGCCGTCGCCACTCGTGTCTACGCGGTCGCAGACCCCGCCCTGGTTCGGAGCCCCGAGTACGTCGACGGACTGCGCTCCGCCCAGACGGCTGCGCTCGACTACTGCTTCTCGGCGATCGAGGTGCGTGAGGACCGATCGCCGCCGCTTCCCGACGCCGTCCTGGCTCAGGCCCGTCGCGCGGCTCGCCACCACGTGAGCCTCGACGTTGTGCTTCGACGCTATTTCTCGGGCTACACGCTGCTC
>CAMLNW010000122.1 GCA_946481495.1 uncultured Actinomycetes bacterium | reverse complement strand
CCGAGCTCCAACCCGACCGGGGTCAGCGTCTGCGCGGCGCGCTCGGCGACCTTCTTGCCGGTCGCCGTCGAGCCGGTGAACATCACGAAGTCGACGTGGTCGACAAGCTCGGCGCCGACGTCGCCGAGGCCGGTCAGCACCTGGAAGACGCCGTCGGGCGCGCCACACTCGGCCATGCACTCGGCCATCAGCAGCGACGTCAGCGGCGTGACCTCGGACGGCTTGAGGATCACCGCGTTGCCGGCAGCCAGCGCGGGGATGCAGTCACCGAACGAGTTGGTCAGCGGGTAGTTCCAGGGCCCGATCACGCCGACGACGCCGCGCGGCCGGTAACGAACGAGCGCCTTCTTGCCGAGCAGCATCGGGTTGCTCGTGCGGACCTTGCGCTCGCGCAGGAACTTCTCGGCGTTCTTGGCCCAGAAGCCAAACGCCGACGCGGCGTAGCCGATCTCGGCCGACTGGGCGTCGTCGCGTGTCTTGCCGGTCTCGGCGACGATCGTGTCGACGATCCGCTCGTCGTTGTCGAGCACCCACTTCTGGGCGCGGCGCAGGATCTGCGCGCGGCCGTCGTAGCCGAGTCCCCACCAGGCCGGCTGCACCGCACGGGCCCGCGCGACCATCGGTGCGACGTCCTCGGTCGACATCCGCGGCACCCTGCCGACGATCTGGCCGGTAGCCGGGTTCTCGACCTCAATCGTGTCGGTCGCTGTGTCGGGCAGGGTGGCGGTCATGCGGCAATCTCCTCCTTGGCGGTGTCCCCCGCGGGCGCACCAGATTGTGGGGCCAGCGCCCGCCGCTTGCGCTCGTCGCGCAGCTGGTACAGGTACGGCCAGTAGTCGACCTGAATCGTGTGTCGCTTCGAGGCGACGTAGCGCTTGCGCATCGCGGCCTGGTCGGCGGCGATCTCGGTCAGCATCTCGGGCCGGTCGGGCAGCGGCACCTTGCCCTCGACCACATCGGCGACCCACTCGGACTGCAGCTCGGCGATCGGCATGATCGCCCCGAGCGGCTGGATCAGGCCGATGAAGTAGAGACCGGCGAGGTCGGGGTGAACGACCTTGCGGTAGAGCTCGATCCGGTTGTCGCCCGACGGGTCGAGCAACTCGTGGTCGATGAACGGGAAGCTGATCTTGTAGCCGGTGCAGTAGACGATCCGGTCGATCTGCTCGACCGAGCCGTCGACGAAGCGAACCGAGTCGCCCTCGAACTGCTTGATGTTCGGCTTGACGGTGATCCGTCCGTGTCCGATCCGCGGCAGCAGGTCGGACGAGACCGTCGGGTGAGCCTCGGCGATCCGGTGGTCGGGCTTCGGCAGGCCGAACTCGGTCGGGTCGCCCTGAGCGCGGTTGATCGTCATCTGAAGGAAGAGGCGCTGCAGCCAGAATGGCGCCCAGCGTGCGATCCAGCCGGGCGCGATCTCGTCGATCGGCGTCGAGCCGATGTACTTCGGAACGATCCAAGCACCGCGGCGCATCGCCAGGTAGGTCATCTTCGACACGCGCGAGGTCTCGACGGCGATGTCACAGGCCGAGTTGCCGATCCCGAGCACGAGCACGTTCTTGTCCTCGTAGCCCTTGGAGTTGCGGTAGTAGTGAGCGTGGGTCACCTCGACCGAGTCATCGAGCTCGCCGGGAAAGTCAGGCTCCGGCCAGCGCGGGTCCCAGTGGTGACCGTTGGCGATCATTACGTCGTTGTAGTGGGTGGTCCGCTCGTCGCCGCCATCGACGGAGCGCATGCTGACGTTCCAGCCACCCTCCGATGCCTGCTCGACGCTCGTCACCTCGGTGCGGAACGCGATCTTGTCGCGGAAGCCGAAGTGGTCGACGTAGTCGTCGAAGTAGGCCGCGATCTGCCTGTGATGCGGGTAGTCCGGATAGGACTTCGGCATCGGGTAGGCCGCGTACTCCATGATCTTGCGCGACGTGTTGATGAACAGCGATTCGTAGGCGGAAGACATCCCGTTGTCGTTGCCATAGCGCCAGTTGCCGCCGACGCCCGAGCCCTGCTCGTAACAGTCGAAATCGATGCCGCGGGCGTTGAGGACCTGGCAGCTCGCAATGCCCGAGCTGCCGGCGCCAATCACACATACACGTCTACTGGAAGTGCTCACCGTTCGGAGCCTACCGGACACTGGCTGGCCGGCCAACTGAGTTCCCGGCTGGTTTCAAAGCTGGCCTGCGGCGGGCGCCTCGACGCCCAGCTGGCGCCGCATCGTGACGGTAGTCCCGTCGGCCCCAGGATCGACCTCGACCGTATCCATCAACGAGCGCATCAGCATCAGCCCGCGGCCACCCTCCGAGCGCCGGCCCTCGCGCCAGCCGCCCGAGTCGGCGATGACGATCTCGACGTCGTCGCCATCGAGGCTGCCAGTGACCTCGAACGGTGGCCCACCGGCAATCGATCCCCCATGCTCGATCGCGTTCGCCGCCGCCTCGCCGACCGCCGTCAGGATCTCGGCGATCTCGATCTCGTCGCCGTTGGCGTTGCGCAGCCAGCGTCGCAGCAGCGCCCGCAGCGCGGCCAGCTCGCCGGGTTCGGAGCCGAGCTCGAGCCGGAAACTGTCGGACAGCCGTGGGCTGCAGAGCGCGAGCAGCGCGACGTCGTCGGCTACGCCCAGCGACGGCACCAGCTGCTCGAGCACGTGATCGCACAGCTCCTCCGGTCCGACGCGCTCGCCGCGGACCGCGGCCGACAGCCGGTCGAGTCCGTCGTCGAGCAGCTCGCCCGGTCGCTCGACGAGCCCGTCGGTGTAGAGCAGCACCGTGCCGCCGAGCGGCATCTCGGTCTCCGAGGCCTCGTAGGCGGGATAGGACATGACGCCGAGCGGGACCGAGCTGGAGCCCTCGAGGAAGCGCGCCATGCCGTCGCTGGTCACCGCGAGCGGCGGCAGGTGGCCGGCGTTGACCCAGGTGACGCGCCCTTCGAGCGGGTCGAGCACGACGTAGACCATCGTCGTCATGTGGCTGTCCTCGACTTCGGACCAGACGAGCTGGTTGAGCCGCTCGACGACGTCGGCCGGCGCGTGGCCCTCGAGCGCGTAGGCGCGCATTGCGCTGCGCAGCCGGCCGACCATCGACGCGGCCGCCAGCCCCTTGCCGGCGACATCGCCCATCACCAGGCCGACCTTCCCGCCGGGCATCGCGATCACGTCGTACCAGTCGCCGCCGACCTCGGACTCGCTCGCCGCCGGCTGGTAGCGCGCCGCGACCTCGAGCCCGGGCAGCCGCGGCAGCCGCTCCGGCAGCAGGCTGCGCTGGAGCGTCTCGGCGATCCGGTGCTCGCGCTCGTAGACGCGCAGGTGGTCGATCGCCAGCGCGACACGGTCGGCCGCCAGACCGAGCAGCATCAGGTCGTCCTCGGAGAAGCGGCGCGGCGACGGAACGCCGACCTGCAGCACCCCGGCGACCTCACCGCCGGCGAGTAGCGGCACGCCGAGGATCGAGTGGACGCCGTGCAGCGCCGGGTCGGCGACCTCGGACGGGTCGGGATCCTGGACCAGCAGCGGCTGGCGATCGCGTGCGACGCGACCCGCGATCCCCTGGCCGAGCTCGATCCGCAGCGGCTCGTCGTCGCTCCCGATCGGGCCGAACATCGAGGCGCGCAGCAGCAGCGAGCCGTCCTCCTCGCTCAGCAGCACCGCTGCCGCCTCGGCGTTGACGACCTCGCAGACGCGCGGCAGCAGCGCCTCGAGCATCTCGTCGAGCCGCTGGTGGGCGAGCGCGACGTCGAGCAGCATCTGCAGGCCGTGGACGATCCCGGCCATCTGCTCGGCCTCCTCGCGCGCCGCCTGCTCGCGGTAGAGCTCGGCCCGCTCGCGCTCACGCTGCTCGCGGTCGCTGACGTCGCGGATAAAGCAGGCGAGCATCGGCCGGTCGCCCGCGCGCACGCGCGAGTAGGTGACCTCGGCGAGAAAGCGCTCGCCGCTCTTGCGCAGCAGCTCGACCTCGCGCTTCGACGGCCGTGTCTCACCGTCCGGGCGGGTGAACTCCTCCTCGCGGCGCTGCAGATGGTCGTCGTAGTTCTCGGGAACGATGATCAGGTCGCGGATCGGCTGGCCGAGCGCTTCCTCCACCGTCCAGCCGAACACCCGCCCCGCCGCGGGATTCCAGGAGACGACGGTCCCATCCTCGGCGACGCCGAGGAACGGCTCCGGCGCGCTGTCGACGATCGCCCGCGTGCGCGCCTCGCTCTCACGCAGCCCCTGCTCCTGGCGCGCGGTCTGGGCGGCCTCGTTGCGGACGCGGTCGAGCAGCGTCGAGATCATCAGGCCGGCGATCCCGGGCGTGCCGATCGCGAGCACCCAGCGCACGATCGGGCTCGGCGGGTCCTGCAGCACCAGCACGACGAAGTAGGCCAGGCCGATGATGCCGAGGTGGATTAGCGCCACCTTCGGCTTGTAGAAGTAGAAGGCGTAGAGGCCGGTCCAGGTGAAGATGATCAGGTAGAGGCCGCTCGGCCCGACGAAGTAGTTGCCGGCCGCGAGGATCACGCTGCCGGCGGCGAGCGCGACGTGCATCCCCCAGCTCGGGATCGACTCGGCCCTCCAGAGCACGAACAGGCCGATCGCGACGGCCATCCCGGCGAGCGCGTAGAGCGGGCCGTCCTGGACGCCCGGGTCGTGCGGGAAGGCGAGCGTCAAGCAGCCGACGAAAGCGCCCCCCGTGAAGAGATAGGCCATCCACCGCGCCATCAGGGCGCGGCTGAAGAGCTCGGGCGAATCCGCCACGAGCGTTACTCCGGAGCCGTCAGGCCCCCGGCGGAGAGCTTCGCCAGCTGCTCGTGTCCCTCCACTACCCGCTGCTTGACCGGATCGTCGTCCAAACGGTCGTGCACGAGATCCCATGTCCTGTCTGCTACCCGTCTTGCGCTCTCAGGAGTCGCGTCGGCGAACATTCGGTCCACGACTTGCAGCTCGAACGCCTCGATCTGGGCCACCGGATCGCCCGCAGGCAGCTTCGGCAGCGGCTCGTCGGTGGCGTCGCGCCACATCCCGGTGACGACGAGCAAGCGGTTTCGCAGTGCGGCTGGGTCCATGTTCCCGCGCAGGCTACCGGCCGGGCACGCGGACAGGGTCCGCGTGGCGCCCGGCCGTCTCGCCTAGCTCTTCTGGAGGCCGCCGAAGTAGGCGTCGGCGGCCTGGGTGACGTGGTCCTTGACCTCGAAGCTCTGCTCGAGCAGCACGAAGTCCTTGCGGCTGTTCGGGTCGAACTTCACGGTCACGGTCTCGCCCACGTTCGGCACGCGACCGCCGGGAATCGCGACTGTGCGGGTGGTCTTGTACTCGCTCTCGTTGGTCGGGCTAACGCGCAGCGACAGCTTCGCGGTGCGGGTGCCGGCGGCATCGAGCTGGGCGCCCTCGACCGACACCACCTCGGCGTTCGCCGGGCGGCCGTACTTGTGGAGGTCGGCCGCGCTGTCGAGTGGCGTATCCCAGCCACGGCCGAGCCAGACCATGAACCAGCCGCCCGCCGCGCAGCCGAGACCGCCACCGCCGACGCCGAGCAGCAGGCCGGCCGCGGCTGGTCCGCCGGCCATGCCGCCGATCGTCCCGCCGACGACCATTACGAGGCCGACGACGATCATCAGATAGCCGCTGTAGACCATGTAGCGCATCAGCCGATGATCACTTTCGAGCGGTCGCTCGGATCGACGCGCACCGGCCAAAGCTTGCCCGGCTGCCAGTTGCCCAGCGCCGCGAGCGCGATCGCCTGGCGGTGGACGACGGTGTAGGGCGCCTCGTTCGGGATCTGGACCTCGAGCTCGACGTCGTAGACCGACGCGTCGCCGAGCTTCTGGCCGGTGTCGGTCGTGCCCTTGACGGTGGCGCTGCCCTGGATGCCCTGCGACATCGCGGCCATGTTCGCCATCGGATTGGCGCTCAGGCCTTGCGAGGCCATCGCGGCCTGCATCTCCTGCGCCTGGTCCATCGCCTGGTTGGCCATCTTGACGCCGTCGAGCATCGAGACCTTGGGCTGCGCGTCCGCCTTCTTCTTGAGCTCCTTGAGCTCGTCGCTGCGCACGACGCCGACCATGTCCTTCATGTCCTTGAACATCCCCATCTGAACTGCTCCTTCCGTTGCGGTTGTGACCGTCCAACGGGCGGGAACCGGCGGAATTACGCCGACGGCGGGACTTCTCCGCCGAGCGCTACATGAACGGCTTCTCGCCGAACGCGAACGTGTTCGGGTCCGCCGGGTCGATCCGGCACGGCATCGTCGTGCCGTCGGCGTAGCCGCTCATCGCGACCGAGGAGATGATCTCGCGCTTCTGGACCGTGTAGGGCGCGCCGCCCTCGGGCGCAATCTCGACCTCGAGCATCCAGACCGGGTTGCCCGCCACCTGCTCGCCGGTGTCGACATGCCCCTTGATCGTCGCCACGCCCGGCGACCCGATCCCGAGGATCCGGTTCTGCTCGTGCGCCTGCTGCTCGAGCGCGCCGCGGTCGGCCATCCCCTGCTGCGCCATCCCGGCCGCGTTGCCCATGTTCACGCTCTGGCCGGCCATCCCCGCCTGCGCCATCGCGTCGTCGGCCATCTGCTGCGCCCCGGCCGCCTGGCTCATCGCATCCTGAGCCTGTGCCATCTGATCCTTCGCCTTCTTGAAGAGCCCCATCGGGCCTCCCATCTCTCGCCGTTGCCTTGCCCTTGGCGCAACCTACGCCGCACGGCGGGGAGATGCAATGACTTTTCGTCCAGAGCGCACGCTCGCAATCTCTTCCTCGCTGAAGCCGAGGTAACGCAATGCCTGGTCAATGTGAGCACGGCCACGCGCCATGCGCTCGCGTCGCCTTGGCTCATCCTCGTCGAGCCTCCGAATCAACTCGTCGAGGTCGTCTATGTCTTCCCAGTCCACCACCCTCTTCGTCATAGCATATCCGCTCTCTGTCGAGCCCGCTCGCCAACGCTCTTCAAGGCTCCAAGCTCGTGCTCGACGTCATCCAGACGGGCGCGCGTATTCCTTGCCAGGCCTCTGTACGTCGCGTTCAGACGATCGATCTCGTCGTACACCGCATTCCAGCTCTCTGCCGCCTCGCTGGCAGCCGAGCCGCCATCAACACCAAGGCGCGCTCAGCGTGGAGGAGAAAGGGAGAGCCGAGCGCGATACCAGGAAGCCCGTCGTGAAACTCGCCGTCGACACCCAGCCAAAGCGCTAAGCCTGCCGCGACTAGCGAGGCTAGGACGACCGCACGAGCGACGTAGTGCCGCTCGAGCGGATCCAGGTCGCTACCGACACAGGGAAGTGACGCGAGCGCAACAGGAAGCGATCACTGCCAGCCGGCTTCGGCCCAGATCGGTGAGAGGACGGTCTCGACCATGTCAGGGGCGAGCGAGACGAGTCGGGCGCCGCGGCCGGCGACGATCTCGTGGTGGATGACCTCGCTGAGGCCGCCGGCAGCGGCGAGGGCGGTGATCGGTACGTCGCCGCCCTCGTCGAAGCCGAGCAGGGCACTGGCGAGCGCGGCGGTGCCGTGGCGGCGGCGCTCGAGCGCGAGCGGGCCAGCGGCGGCCACCTCGACGAAGCAGACCCGCCCGACTGCCTCGTCGCGCGCGAGGAGAGTGAGAAGAGTGGTGACACGCACCGCGAGCCGGTCACGCCTACCCTGCGAGGTCTCGGCGGCGTCGCGCATCATCTCGAGCAGGTCGCCGAGCGCCTGGTCGTAAGCCTCGGCGAAGACCTCCTCCTTGTTGTGGAACTGCTGGTAGAAGGTCTTGCGCGACACCCCAGCGACGGTGACCAGATCGGCCACCCCGACGTCGTGGAACGGCCGCTTGCCGATCATCCGGATCATCGCCCCGACGATCCGCCCGCGCTGCGAGTTTTCGACCTCGTCGCGCGTCAGCCCGTGATGCCCACCCTGAATCTGGTCCGCACGCCGCCGACCGGGCGGGGGATTCCCCGTGATACCGGACGGCGGCATCGCAGCCGAGATCTTGGTGGCCTGGGCAGCAGTCACGGGTTACCCGCGCTTGCTCCCTGCTCGGGCCTTGGCCGCTGCACGCTTTGCCTGGCGCTTGGCGGCTTTGGTCTGCTTCTTGGTGCATGGGGTTTTCATGCGGATGTCGAAGTCGTGTCGGCGTCCGT